>JBKHJS010000099.1:0-8554 GCA_046537995.1 Desulfobacterales bacterium | reverse complement strand
CTTTTTACTTTGCCGTCGGAAATCGACTTTTTATGAGTCCATCAACTCTTACATAATCAAGACTATTTGTGTTTTTTTGCTTTTGACGTTTATCAAAAAGATTGACAGTCAGTTAAAATTTGGCTTAAATTCAATTAACTAAGTTTGTCTACACCCGGAGGGAGAAATGATCCCGCCCACCCATTCCGCACCCGGACCAAACCGGACCCACCTGTCGATGGCCATTGTCGGCGGCGGCCGACGCTGCCTTTCGCTTCTGCAGATGCTCCAGTCCGATGCGTTAAAGGACCTGAAGGCCGAAATCGTGGGAATAGCGGATACGAACCCGGACGCGGCCGGTTACCGGCATGCGGAAAAATCCGGTATATTCACGACATCCGACTTTCACCGCTTGTTTCAAATCCCGGATCTGGACCTGATCATCAATCTTACCGGCAGCCCGGAGGTCAGCCAGCAACTCATGGATTTTGCACCTCCCGGGATCAGCGTGTTTCCCCACGCCGGTTCGCGCCTGTTCCAGGAGATTGTTGAAAAGGTGCTCGGCGCTGCCCGGCAGATCGACCAGCAGGCTGACGAAATTTCCCGGGCCCAGGCATTTGCCCGGGCAATCGCCCAGGCAACGATCGTTGGCGTGATCGTGCTGGACAGGGATTTCCGCGTTGTCTGGATCAATGAAGCGGGCCTTCAGAATGCCGGATTGACCCGGGAGGAAGCCCTGGGCCGCTACTGCTTCCAGATTTCCCACCAACGGATCTCTCCCTGCGCCGGCCCGGATGCGCCCTGCCCCATGCAGGAAACCCTGGAAACCGGCCAGGCAGCACACGCCATGCACGAGCACCGCAGCACAGATGGCCATTCCAGCTATTGCGATATTTCAACATATCCCCTGTTTAACCGGGCCGGGGATGTGGTGGAGGTGGTGGAAATCATCCGGGACATCACCGAAGATCTCAATGAAAAGTTTGAACAGCGAACCCGGGCGCTCAAGGAAAACCTGGCCCAGCTTGTGCATGAAGACAAGCTGGTGGCCCTGGGAAAGATGGTGGCCTCAGTGGCCCATGAGATCAACAACCCCATCAGTTCCATCATCAATTTCACAATGCTGGTATCGGAAACGCTCCGGGAAGGCCCGCCGGATCCCGCGCAAATGGAAAAGCTGGTCAAATACCTGGATCTGAGCCAGCGTGAAGCTCAACGATGCGGCAAGATCGTAAGCAACCTGCTTTCCTTTGCCCGGCAGCAGCCCATGGAGCCGAAAATTATTGACTTGTGCGAAATCATGGAACGGGTTATCAATCTGCTCGGACACACCATGGAACTGTCCAAAATCCGCCTGGACTGGAAATGTCAGGAATCCGCCCTTTACCTGCGCGCGGATTACAACCAGATCGAGCAATGCCTGCTCAATCTGGTTTTCAATGCCATCGAGGCCATGCCCAACGGCGGGCGGCTGACCATCAGCGCAGGGCTTGATCCGGCAGGCGAGCGAATCTGGTGCCAAATCACGGACCAGGGCGCGGGTATTTCCTCCCGGGATCTGCCCCACATCTACGAGCCCTTTTTTACCACCAAGACCGAAGGTTCCGGTGTCGGCATGGGGCTTTCCATGGTCTACGGCATTATCCGGGAACACAAGGGGGAGATTACAGTGGACACCGCCGAAGGACGGGGCACAACTTTTGAAATCACCCTTCCTGCAGTGCAGAACGAACCTGCCGGGGGAAAAGGCAATGAATGACCTCAAAATCCTGGTTGTCGACGATGAAGAAGCCATGCGGGAATCCATGGGTGCGTGGCTGGAGAAAAACGGATACAGGGTTTCTCTGGCCGAAAACGGCCCGGATGCCCTGTCCTTCCTGTCCCGGGAACCCTGTGATCTCGTGCTGCTGGACATTAAAATGCCGGGCATGGACGGGCACGAGATTCTCCGGGAGATCCGGCAGCACCATCCCGACGCGATCATCGTCATGATCACGGCATACGGATCCATCGAATCCGCGATAACCGCTATGAAGGAAGGTGCCAGTGATTATCTGCGCAAGCCTTTTAACCCCAGGGACCTGATCCAGTTGATCGAAAAGCTGGCAAAAGAAAAGGAAATGGCCGATGAATACCGGCTGGCCCGGGATCGGCTCGCGGCGTATGAAAACAAGGAATTCGGGGACCTGATCGGATGCTCTGAGGTGATGCAGTCCTTATTTCATCAGATCGAGGAAGTGGCCCAGACGGACGTGCCCGTGCTGATTACAGGGGAAACCGGCACCGGCAAGGAACTGGTCGCCCGAGGGATCCATTCACGCAGCGGCCGCGCTTCGCGTCCCTTTGTCGCTATCAATTGCGGAGCAGTTCCCGAACAACTGCTCGAAAGCGAGTTGTTCGGACATGAACGGGGCGCATTCACCGACGCCGTGAAGGCCCGGGTCGGCCGCCTGGAAATGGCGGACCAGGGCACCCTTTTTCTCGACGAGGTGGGAGAAATATCGGCCCAGATGCAGGTGAGCCTGCTGCGGGCGCTGGACGAAAAATCCTTTCTCCGGGTCGGCGGAAGCCGGGAGGTAAAAAGCGAGTTTCGGCTCATCTGCGCCACCCACCGGGACATGCAGGCTTTGCTGAAAAGCGGCCAGATGCGAAGCGACTTTTTCTATCGCATCAGCGTGATGCCCATGCATATCCCGCCGCTGCGCGATCGCGGCGATGATATCATCCTGCTGGCCCGCCGGTTCCTGAAGCGGTTTTCCCACGAGATCGGCAGGCCGGTCGAGGATTTCACCCCGGCCGCTTACCGCCTGTTAAACCGCCACAACTGGACCGGCAATGTCCGGGAGCTCATGAACGTTATTGAGCGGGCGGTCATGGTGGGCCGCGGACCGAAAATCGATGCCGAGGACCTTTCCTTTCTGGGTTCCGAGCCGGCAGCACAGAGCCGCGGGGCGTCTTTAAGAGAGGTCGAGGCAAAGCATATTCGCCAGATCTTGGAAGACTGCGGATGGAACATCTCCCGGGCCGCCGAAGTGCTGGAAATCGACCGCGGCACCCTGGCCCGGCATATGAAGAAACACGGAATTGTCAAACCCCGATAACTCGCAATGCACCGTGTGGCAGGTTCCTGTGGAGCACAGATCCGGGCGCGAACTAGAGCAGCTTTCCAGGCGGCGCCGCGTGGAGGTCGCTGCCCTGGGGCGAGTGGACCAACTGGCTGTTTCCGTTGCCGCTGCCAACATTCAGGCGATCCTAGGACTGATGGCCAGGGTGGTCCCGCCGTGGCCGGATCCGGATTACGCGGTTTTGCCGGGGCGGAGCCAATACAATGCCATCCCGATTCTAAAGGATTTAAGCCGCGATCTGGAAGACGATACTCTGCGCCTGGGAATCATAAGCGCAGATCTGTGCCTGCCCTTTTTGAGCTTCGTCTACGGAGAGGCCCAGATTGACGGAAAAGCCGCCGTGATTTCCCTGCACCGGCTCAGGCGCGGTTCGGACGGAAAAACCGCACCGTCCGCGCTTTTTCTCCAGCGGCTGGCCAAGGTGGCCATCCACGAGACCGCCCATGTCATCGGCATGACCCATTGCCGCAAGCAAGGATGCATCATGTGCTTTTCCCTGGAGCTCGAATCTCTCGACGCGCTGTCCATGGCATTCTGCCCGGAGTGCGATGTGGAGCGCAGGCAGTTGGTTCGGGCATGAAGCCCCGCTTTGCGCGGCAAACCGGCCTGCATGCAAATCAGGTATGCAGGAACTTGTGTTTCAGTTCATGCCAGTCCAGTTCCGGGAGGTGGCCGTAGATGTCGGGCATAGCCCGGCCGCCGGTGGCTGCCAGCGCATGTCCGGTTTCCTCTGCGATCATTGCCGCCAGCGCAGATGCTTCCTGTTCCAGCCAGGTGCAGCTTTCCTCGCCGAAATGGAGCCTGCGCAGGCGGCTGGTAAGGTGAACCGGCTCAATTACCATCAGCCACCCGGCGTCAAACGGCTCCCAATCCGGAAACGAGTCTTTTGCCGCGGCCCTGGGATTTACCGCTACCACCACACCTTCTATCGGGCACAGGCATTCTGCCTGCAGGCTGCCGCGCATCAGTTCGCAGCAGGAATCTCCCTGGCGGATCGCCGTTCCCATGCCGGGCAGCGCTATCCGATCAAACGGGCCGAACACGCGGGCGGAAAAATCATCAAGCCCCATGCGGACAAATCCGCCGTATTCCACCCGCGCCCACGTGTGGCCGGGATGGTAGTAATAATTCTCAGCCAGGGCAAACCCGCTGACGATTTTCTGCACCGAGTGATCCTGAAAATCCGCCAGCGCCTCATCCTCTATCATCTCATTATAGGCACAGGTATCGCATTGGTAATTGTTGATGCAGTACTTGTAGGAAACTCTTCCAGAGAGCATGTGGCGGCATTTCATCTGTTCGGCTTCCGTGCGGAGCTGATCGGGAAAAGTCCGCCAGTCAACCGGGGCGCGGCCGTCGGTTAACCTGCCGCTGGCCGCGTCTTTTTTCAGACGCTTGTGCAGGGGACAGCCCAGGCAATCAAAGGCATTGATGCACCGGGTCTGCTTGATTACACCGGCTTTGCTCCACACGCAGACATCGCTGCTCATGTCAAATACCGCAGGACTTCTGGGCGAATGACGGATCTGGGTTTTCTTTTTCATGGGAGACCTCCTTTGTGTTCGGGATTAAAGTTGATTTCCGACACATAAGAGGGCAAAAAGGGTGCCAATCCGTTAAATTTCCGTGTTTATCTGCGTTAATTATAATTTATTGAAAAAACACTACAATCAACTTGATTCAAAGGCAGGCAAACGGATTGACAATCTTCGGCGGCGCGATACATGTGATGAATTATGCACCAGGGATGCGCCGGAGATAAGACGAACCCTGGTGTTGATGGGACGTAAATGGGGTATGGGGAAGCCTGCAGCGCCATGCAGCACCGTGAAGCAGGCACGAAATGCGGTACCCGGATGCTGCAAAGTGCCGCGTCTTTGAAGAATCATCCAGACATTCGGCGGGTTATTCAGAGGCCGCTTCCGACCTCAGACATCAGGGAATCCTCAAAATTATGAAAAGGCGGCCTGCAAAAGCCGCCTTTTCATAATGTTACGCTTTAATAATTTTACTCTGCCTTGTACTTGAAGGAAAGCTTGACAACTGCCCGAAACAGCGCCACTTTCCCGTCCTCGATTTTTACGTCCAGATCCTTGACCTCGGCGACCCTCGTATCACGCAGCGATTTGGAAGCGGTTTCAACGGCGTTCTTGACCGCATCTTCCCATGAGGTTTTGCTGGTGCCGACCAGTTCGATGAATTTGTAAACGCTTTCAGGCATGGTTTTCCTCCTTGTCTGGTTTGTGGTTTTCCATGTTATAAATCAAATCTCTGTTAAATATAATAAACACGGTTGCGTTTGTCCAATAATCCGTTTCATCATTGGCCGCAATTTGACAAAAGTCTGAATATCTCTTTGAAATTATATATTATACTTCTGCACCCCTTGCATTTGCCCGGCAAGTGATTATTTTGGAGACGTCAAAGTTGCAAAACCCAAACAATATGGCGGAATTTTAAGGTATTATGGAACCAAAAAACATGAATATCCCGAATCCCAAAGAGATCGAAAAAGAAATCTCAGACTTTCTTTCCAAAAAATACGGAAATCAGGTGAAAATCGCATCCCCGATCGTGGTGCCGGAATACGGATCTTCCGAGGATACCTCGAGAAAAGACCAGGATAACCATGATGTTAATTTTGACTTAAGACCCGAAGAGCTCATCGGTTATCTGGACCAGTATATCATCCGGCAGGAAGCTGCCAAGCGGATTCTGGCCACCAAGATCTGCACCCACTTCAACCGCATCGGCCATGGCGAGCGCGCCGGGCAAGAAGGCGATTTCGAGGGGCGGATCAAAAATAACATCATAATGATCGGCCCCACGGGCGTGGGCAAGACTTACATGATAAAGCTCATCGCCAGGAAAATCGGGGTTCCGTTTGTCAAGGCGGATGCCACCAAGTTCAGCGAAACCGGATACGTGGGTGGTGATGTGGAGGACATGGTGCGCGACCTGGTCCGGGAGAGCGACAATGATATTGACCTGGCCCAGTACGGCATCGTCTACATCGACGAAATCGACAAGATCGCCGGCAGTAAGACCCACTACGGCACGGATGTTTCGAGAACCGGCGTGCAGCGTGCACTGTTAAAGCCCATGGAGGAAACCGAGGTTGAGCTTAAAAACGCCAATGACCCCATTTCCATGATCCAGGAGGTGGAACAGTTCAAAAAGACCGGAAAACGTGAAAAGCGTTCGGTCAATACCCGGAACATTCTGTTTATTGTCAGCGGCGCATTTTCCGAACTGCCGGAAATCGTGCGGGAACGCACCACAGACCAGTCCATCGGATTCGGGGCCAAAATCCAGGAAGCCCCGGATGAAGCAGCCGCCCTTCACCGGGTCAAGGCGGAAGATCTGGTGGAATACGGGTTTGAATCCGAGTTCATCGGCCGGCTGCCGGTGCGCTCCGTATTTGAGCGCCTTTCCCAACAGGATCTGCTGGAAATTTTGAAAAACCCCAATAACCCGATTATTTTGAGCAAACGGCTCGATTTTGCCACCTACGGAATTGATGCACGCTTTTCCGAGGAGGCTTTAGACATCCTTGCAAAGCGGGCTTATGATGAAAACACCGGCGCCCGGGGGCTTGTCAGCGTTATCGAGCAGGCACTGATCCCGTTTGAAACCCGCCTGCCTTCCTTTAAAATCAGGCGCTTTCCGATTACCGCCGAAGTGGTGGAAACCCCGGACAAAGTGCTTGAAAAATGGATCGCCGGCAAGGACACCGACCGTCGGGAGGCGGAA
Source organism: Desulfobacterales bacterium (assembly GCA_046537995.1). GTDB lineage: Bacteria > Desulfobacterota > Desulfobacteria > Desulfobacterales > Desulfosalsimonadaceae > Desulfosalsimonas. Next base: position 1,697 of record JBKHJS010000099.1, on the reverse strand, counting down.
TTTACCCGCATTGCCGAGCAAAACCGCAGCCACTTGATCGCCTATCTCCGGGAAAACCGCAAGATGCTTTCCGAGCAATACGGCCTGCCGCTTTCAGAATACCGGATCGAGCGGATAGCAGACCAATACTGGAACAACGTGGTGGAAATCGGCACGGCTGTCAGTAGCATCAAGTCCTATTACGATCTGATCAAGAAAATCGAGATTGATTTTTACAACCGGCACGATGTAAATGTCGTTCTTGAAGAAGACGCCATTGATTATATTTGCGAGCTGATGTCGAATCGATCATTGAATATCGACCAGATCTATCGTAAGTTGTCCGATGATTTTGAATACGGATTGAAACTGGTACGGGACAAAACCGGCAAAAATCGCTTTTTCATATCGAAATTCGCGCTTGAAAAGCCGGAGAAATTCCTGGACAACCTGATTAAAACCGAATTTGCCAAGCACAATATCTCTCGGGATCTGGATACGGACCCGGCCCAATAAAGGATGACATGAGGCTTAGATGATCGGAATCTCGAAGCTTTACTGCGGCACGGTGGAGCCCTCGGATACCCTGCGCTACGGCCGGCAATCCAAAGAAATGCCCTCGCACCTGCTCCAGTTTTCAGCAGACAAACGGCCCGTGGTGGTATGGAATATCACCCAGCGCTGCAATCTCAGGTGTATTCACTGCTATGCCCATGCCAAGGCGGGCCTTCAGGAAAACGAGCTTTCCACCGCGGAAGGCAAAGCCCTGATCGACGACCTGGCCGATATGGGGGCGCCCGTGCTGCTGCTTTCCGGCGGAGAGCCGCTGATGCGCCCCGACCTGCCGGAACTTGCCGAATACGCGGTCAACCGGGGAATGCGGGCCGTTATCTCCACCAACGGAACCCTGATTGACCGGGATACCGCCCGGGTGTTAAAAGACATCGGGCTTTCCTACGTGGGCATCAGCCTGGACGGCAACCGGCAGGTCAATGACCGGTTCCGGGGAATGGAAGGCGCATTTGACCAGGCCATGAAGGGAATCGAAAACTGCCGGGCCGCAGGCATCAAGGTCGGGTTGAGATTTACCATCAACCGGTTTAACGTGGATGAAATTCCGGGGCTTTTTGACCTTCTCGAGGAAATGGAGGTTCCCCGCATCTGCTTTTATCACTTGGTATACGCGGGCCGCGGCTCGAACCTGGTTAATGATGATGTCTCTCATGAAGAAACCCGGCAGATACTGGATCTGATCATGGAACGCACCCGGGATCTCCATGACCGGGGCGAGCCCAAGGAAGTGCTCACCGTGGACAACCATGCAGACGGTCCATATATTTATCTGCGCCTGCTGCAGGAAAATCCCGAGCGGGCTGCGGAAGTGCTCGAATTGCTGGAGATGAACGAAGGCAACAACTCGGGCCGGGGCATCGGATGCGTGAGCTGGGACGGCGAGGTACATGCAGATCAGTTCTGGCGGCACCACAGTTTCGGCAATGTCCGGCAGCGGCCCTTTTCGGAAATCTGGACCGACACCTCGGCTGATCCGCTGCTGGCCAGGCTCAAGGAAAAGAAAAAACACGTCAAGGGCCGGTGTGCAAAATGCCGGTGGCTTGACATCTGCGGCGGAAACTTCCGGGTACGGGCCGAAGCGGTGACCGGCGATGTCTGGGCTCCGGATCCGGCCTGCTACCTGACAGACAAAGAAATCCAGTAAA
>JBKHJS010000098.1:0-8704 GCA_046537995.1 Desulfobacterales bacterium | reverse complement strand
GATCGGTGACCGACTCTTCGCGGTAAAGATCGTCTCTGTTTACGGTAAAATCGATGTTCTGGCCTTCTGCACCGTCGGGCATCGTAAAACCTCCTTATTGGTCGGGAATTTGCAATCTTTTATCATTCACCCATAATATACATCCGATACCAGATGTCAACCACATGAGATGACAACCCGAAGACCGGTACCATATACGCTCGGTGCGCTGCTGATGGGCGGGCTTTTGCTGGCCGGCTGGCACAGCTATCTGCTGTTTCACAGCCTTGCTGAAATTTTCAGCATCGTGGTGTCTTTTTCCATTTTCCTGTTTGCCTGGAACACCATGGCGTTTTCCAGGGACCGGTTCCTGATCGTGCTCGGCACGGCCTATCTTTTCGTGGCCGCCCTGGATCTTTCGCACATGCTCGTATACAAGGGCATGGGCATCCTTGCCGTGGAAGGCGCCGATCACGCCACCCAGGCCTGGATCGCTGCACGGTACATGGAAAGTATCTCCCTTTTGCTTGTACCGTTTCTGTTCCACCGCCGGGTCAATCCCCATGTTGTGATCGCATTATACGGCGCGATTTCATTGGTGTTGTTTGCGCTGATTTTCCCGCTTGACCTGTTTCCGCAGTGCTACAATGAGGGTGTCGGCCTGACGCCTTTTAAAATCATCAGCGAATACGTCATATGCCTTATTCTGCTTGCCGCCGGCATTGTGCTCTACCTGCGGCGCGCTGCCGTGGATCCGGTCATGTTCAGGCTGCTGCTGGCTTCCATCGGTTTTACCATCGCCTCGGAAATTGCATTTACAAATTACGTAAGCGTCTACGGGCCGGCCAACATGATTGGCCATCTTTTGAAAATCGTTTCTTCCTACCTGGTTTATCGCGCCATTGTGGCCCACGGCCTGCTGGCGCCTTATAAAAGCATGTTCCGGGAGCTTGCCGCCAGCAAGAACGAGCTGGAACAGTATTCCCAATCCCTGGAAAGCTGCGTGGCCGACCGGACCCGGGCGTTGGAGGAAAGCAACCGGGAACTGCGGTACCTGTCCGGCCAGCTGGTAAATGCCGAGCAAAAAGAGCGCAGCCGCATTGCCCGGGATCTGCATGACAGCATTGCCCAGTCGCTGAGCGCAATCAAGCTGTACATGGAAAATATCATCAGCAAAAAGGGTGATCAGCTTGGCAAAGAAGACCTGGCCACGCTGGAGAAAATCGCCTCCATGAGCCGGGAGGCCACCCGTGAAGTGCGCCGGATCATCATGGATCTTCGCCCGGCTGCCCTGGACGAGGGAATCGCGGCCACCATCGATTCCCTGCGCCAGAAGTTCAACGGCATGTATCCCGAAATCCGGGTGGAAAAGCATGTATCGGTTAAAGAGGACCAGGTGCCCGGAGATGTCAAAATCGTGATCTTCCGGCTTTTGCAGGAAAGCCTGAACAATATCGGCAAACACAGCAACGCCCGGCATGTAAATGTCGTATTAAGCGGGGAAGGCGGACGGATCCGGTTTGAAGTCACCGATGACGGGAAAGGATTTGACCCGGAGGCAGAAAAATACGGAAAGGCCGGATTTGGCCTGGCCGGCATGCGGGAGCGTGCAGAGCTTTCCGGTGCGCAGTTTTATCTCCGGAGTCGTTCAGGGGCGGGCACCTCGGTTATCGTCATCTGGCCCGCTGAATCCGCAAGCGCCCGGGCCATATCCGCCGGCTGATCCGCGAACGCCGGTACTTCAGGACGCATGTTCCTGTGCCGGAGGCCTGACGGCTAACAGCACCCCGGTCCGCACACCGGGGCGGTTTTACCGTTTGCGTCCACCACGCAGCAGCAGTCGTCTCCGCTGCGGCCAAGAGCCGTATTGACCACCGCAGCGGCGCATCCCACGCCGGCATCGACTGTTAATGCCTGGGTGGGACAGTTTTGCGCACAGGCCCCGCATTCCATGCAGGCATCCCGGTCCACGATTTGCGCCTTCCCGTTTTCCAGCGAAAGGACCGCACGGGGACAAACCACGGTGCACATGCCGCAGCCCGCGCACAGGTCTTCATCCAGGGCCAGGGTGGTTACATTTTTCAGGTATGTTAATGTGTCTGCCATATGAATCAATCCATTACATCATCGTCTCCATCTGTATTATAACCACCAGGGACACGAAGTCCAAGAAGCTTTTTACTTTTTTTAAGCTTTTGTCTTCGCGGGCTTCTAAATCGGATTTCTCAGGCGCGCATCACAGAAACCGTGCGGCGGTCCACAGCATCAGGCCCAGCACCGCCCCGGCGATTAGTAAAGGCGCAGCCCACCGCATCTCCCGGCGCACCCCGGAAAGGGATGTATAGTCCGAGGCACCGGTGAAATTCATTGCCAGGTAGGCGGCCAGTGCCACGGAAATCAGCAGCATGCCGGCGGCTTCGGCCTGGATGGCGGCTGTGCCCGGAGTGCCGCGGGCCAGGAAAATGACGATGCATCCGGTGATCAATCCTGCAACAGCGCCTTTTGCGGCAAATGCGCGCCCCGGAAGCCAGGGAAGCAGAAGCGGAGTAAACACCGAGCCCGCCAGCAGCCCCCCTGTGAGCATGAGTGCCGCCTGTATTCCATGGGTGACGATATCCTCCCGAAAGGTGCCGGAAAAGCCCACCCCCCCGAGGACGAAGAAAAGCGGCAGAAGTACGGCCATCCATTTGAGCGCGGGGATGAACTCCATGGGCACCAGTACGGCGCGTTCGGCAAGCGGGAATCGCTTGGTGCGCATCTCGGGGGTGGCTTTCATGCCCCGGTCCATGAATTCGGGCAGATCTTCGGCCCGGACCGGCCCGTAGGTCACGGAAAATCCGCAGGCCCGCTTGACTCCGTGGGCTGCGACCCCTGGCGCGGAAAGCTGGGGGAGGATCAGGTGCTGGTGGGAAACGATTTTGTCAAGCCCGCTGGCCTTGAGGCGGCCCGTTAGTTCATCGGTGCCGAATGTCCCCTTGCCGGCCGCGCACCAGACGTTGATGCCCTTGGTGTCCAGCACCAGGATCCAGGCATTCCTGCCGCCAAAGGCAGAGCGCAGCCTGTCAAAGCTCAGCTTGAAGTTGGCTGTCACCAGGACCGGGCTTTGATCATCCGGGGCGCCCAGTGCGTAAAGCCCCGGGTACACGGTGTAGTTCATCCGGCCGATGCCCAGCCGGGTTTTCAGGGTCCCCTGTTTGTCGGCAAATGAAAGCACACCGGAGACCCGGGGGATTTTACCCGCGGCTGTCTGGACGGTGTCAATGACAAAGGGCTGCCCCGGATCCGGCGGACTCGCCTGAGCCGCTGCACTTGTCGGTCAGCAGCCGGATGCCGGGGTGTTTTGAGACAGCCCGGTGTCCGGAGTTGCAGGGGTAATTGTAAGATCCTGATCTTCCGCGTTCCGGTGTGTTTTATCAGCCATTTTATTGCGGCTTTCCCGCTATGAATCCGGGCCTGGCAAATGCCGGATTCGGGTACGTGTAAAACCCTTTTCCGGTCTTGGCGCCCAGGTTGCCGGCGTCCACGTATTTTTTCAAAAATTCCGCGTTCTTTTTTCTCTGGGGGTCGTCGGTTTGTCCGGCCCAGTAGTCGGTGACCTTCCAGGCCGTATCAATGCCGATGCTGTCCATGAGGCCAAACGGCCCGATGTTCATGCCCATCACGCCCATCCAGGAGCGGTCAATGTCTTCGATTGAAGCCACATCGTTTGCCGCAAGGCTCTGGGCGGATTCAAGCAGTTGGATGAGCATGGCGTTAAACACGTAGCCGTTGTTTTCCTTTTTCAGAACAATGGGCACCTGGTGGATGCGCCGGGCAAAGGACTCGATGAGTTCCACGGTATCCCGGGATGTGCCCGGGTGCGGCATGATGTCCACGATATAGTTAAATCGGGTATCGTGGAAGTGAAAAGCCGCAAACCGGTCCGGCCGGCCCGTGGCCTCGGCAAACATGGAGGGCAGCAGCGAGGAGGTGTTTGTGGTAAATACGGTGTGCGCCGGGCAGATCTCGTTGAACTGCGCAAACACCTTTGCCTTGAGATCCGGGTCCTCTGGCACGGATTCGCTGATGAAATCAGCGGATTTGCCGGCCTGCTCCGGGTCGGTTTCGGACCGAATGCGCGCAAGCGCGGCATCTGCCTGCTGCTGGTCGATCCGGGCGCTTTTCATGTAATTTCGGGCCAGCCGGCCCAGGCGCTCTTTTGCCTTGTCCAGCATATCCTGGCTGATATCATGCAAAATCACGTCATAGCCGCAAACCGCACACTGGAACCCGATCTGCTGGCCCATGGTACCCGAGCCAACAATGAGAATTGTTGAGATGTCGCCTACGTTCAAGATTCACTCCTTCTGACAGAATAAATTCGAAGCACGAAATCCGAAATCCGAAACAAATCCGAAATTCGAATGTCCCAATGTTCAAAACAAATGAAACCATTCTGCCGTTTTTGATTACCAAACATGGTACTGGCTTGGATTTTGTTTTGAATTTTGGTCATTCGTGCTTGTTTCGGATTTCGATATTCGGATTTCGGATTTAATGCTTGAGTACACGCGTTTGCTTTAATCGTCCACTGACATCTTTATTCCATTTTTTCAACCCTGCACAGCAGCGCCTTGATCGGTACGGACCCGGTCACCGGGCAGAGCGGTTCGTCATCGGTGATCATGTTGATGTTAACCCGTTTCCACCCGTTTTCCACCCCGTACCAGAATCCGTGGTGCGAATGCACCACCCGGGGATCGATGTCCTCGAAATACCGGGCGCGGATTTCCACGCGGCCCCGGGGTGAAGTCAGGTATACCCATTGCCCGTCTTCGATGTCAAGCTTGCGGGCGGTATCCGGGTGGATCTGGAGCTCCGGATCCGGGGCCCGTTTTTTGAGCGAGGCGATGTTGCGGTGCGAGGAATGGTAGTAGACCAGCAGGCGGCCGCCGGTGGTCAGCACCAGGGGGTAGTCTTCTGCCAGGTCGGGCCGGCTTGCCGGGCTTTCTCCGGGTTCGCGGAATACGGGCAGCGGGGAAATTCCCAGGCCTTCCAGGAAACCGGCATACAGGGCCACCTTGCCCGACATGGTCCGGAACTTGCCCTTTTTTTCGTAGCTTTTGTGTCTGAATCCGCCGAAGTGCCAGCCTTTTTTCTTGAATTCTTCGTACGTGATGCCCACGGGTTCCAGCCGGTAGTCCAGGGATTGTTCCACGGTTTTGAAATAGTCGTTCATGCCGATTTTGCCGGCCAGGTCGATTAGGATCTGCTTTTCATCCCGGCATTCGGGCAGGGGTTCGATGGCCTTGGGCTGGCAGAACACGTGGCTTTTCATGAGCAGGTCTTCCACGTCGTCGCGCTCGGTCCAGTGCGCCGGCGGCAGGATTACGTCCGCCAGTTCCGTGGTGGGGGTGTGAAAGTAGTCCACTGCAAACAGGAAGTCGAGCTTTTCATATACCTCGCGCACCCGCTGGGAATTTGGATAGGCGCATACGCTGTTGTTGGCAAACAGCCCCACCACTTTCACGGGATACGGAGTTTCGTCCTCGATTGCCGGCCACACGGTCTGGGGCGGCGAGGGAATCGGGATAAACCGGATCAGGGGAAAGCGGTCGATGCCGAGTTTTTTTTGCGCCTGCTCCTTGGGCAGGTTTAAAAACGGGTCATGATCGGATCCGTAGCAGGCGCGCCTGTGCGTGGGCGGCGGACATCGCAGGTTGCCGCCGGGCACTTCCAGGTTGCCGGTGATGGCCGCCAGCATGGTCAGCGAGCGGGTCAGGTCAAAGGCGTCATTTGCCTGGCAGACTCCGCCCATGCCGGGGCCGACTGCAGCCGGGGCGTTTTCGGCAAACGCGGTTGCCGCGGCCCGGATCCGGTCTGCGGGCACCCATGTAACCTGCGCGGTCTTTTCCGGGGTGAACTCGGCAACATGTGTGCGCAGTTCCTCGAATCCCTCGGTCCAGTTTTCCACGAACGGCTTGTCGTAGAGTTCGTTTTCGATGATCACGTGCATGAAGCACAGGGCCATGGCCACGTCCGTGCCGGGGCGGATCTGCAGCCAGTGATCCGCCTTTTTTGCCATGCGGGTGCCGCGCGGATCGACCACGATGAGTTTGGCCCCGTTTTTCAGCCCGTCGCGGATGTCGTTCATGTACAGGCCGGGCCATGATTTTTCCGGGTTGTGGGCCCACAAAAGCATGCACCGGCTGTTGGCATAGTCCGGGTCTGACAGGCCGAATCCGCAGGTGGCCGCACTTCCCATAACAATGGGCCCGCCGCTCATGTTCGAGGGCGCCATGAAATTCGGAGACCCGAAGCACGTGAGAAAGCGGCTTAAGTACGGGGCCAGGCCCCGTGTGGTGCCGGTTCCGAAAACCACGGATTCTGCGCCGAACTTTTCCCTGGCATCGGTCATCTTGTCTGCGATCATGGAAAGGGCATGGTCCCAGGAGGTCTTTTCAAACCCGGTTTTTGACTTGACCAGCGGCGTGGTGATGCGTTCGGGATGATAGACGATTTCCGGGTTGGCCGTTCCCTTGGGACAGATATAGCCGCGGCTGATGGGATGATCCTTGTCTCCCCAGACGCTTTTGAGCTTTCCGTCTTCGATTTCCAGCTCCACGCCGCAGCGCGAATGACATTCAAAACAGATACTTTTCATGGTTCGGGTCGTCATAGAATTTTTCCTTGTCCTGACTTTTTGTTTTCGTCATTCGAGAATTCGGATTTTTTATTGTTTCGGATTTCGAGATTCGAATTTCGAATTTTCCCCCTGCAGCATCATCCTTGTGGCTTCCTTCATATCCTGATTATATTGTTCGCATTCGTCTTTTCCCACAAACAGGTGCCGGAAATGCCGACCCCCTTCAATCAGGGTGATGATGCGGGCCGCGGTGCGCATGGCGTCTTGATGTTCGATTACACCGGCATCCGAGGCCTTCTGGATTTCCTTTGCCAGAAAATTTCGGTAGCCGCTGTAAAGTCCTTTGATTTTCTCGCGAATGCGCGGATTGCGGAAGCTGACGGCAAGCAGGGAAAATGAGCCGGCAATGTGGATTTTTTCGTAATATTCCCGGCTCCAGATGATTTCCAGCAGCCTTTCCAGCCGCGTTTCCGGCGAAAAACCCCCAAGATCCACGCTGCCCAGCAGGCGGCTGTATTCTTCAATCACGTAGTCCACCAGTTCCAGGGTGAGGTTTTCCTTGTTTCCGAAATAATGGAGGATCAGGCTGGGATGGATATCGATGCGCGCGGCCACCTTGGCAATGGAGGCCCCTTCAAAACCCCGTTCCAGGATGGTCTGGTAAAAGCTTTTGACGATTTCCGGCTTGCGGATTTCAGCGTTTTGCCGCTGCCGTTCGTTTTTCCGGCCGGTCTTTGGCATGGTCCACCTTTTGCGGGGTGCTCCTGATTGTTTTTTCGCCAAGCCCGGAGAAAAGACCCTCCCCCGGCCGATACACAGGGGAGGGTCTTTAGGAGGGGGCCTTTGAAAAAAACAATTAACTGAATGGTTAGTGAATTATTACGGAAAATTTTATGCGGAGTCAACAATAAATAATGGTGGTTTCGTAAAAAGTCGATTTCCTCGCACCGTGATCATTTTGCCCAAAATGCTCAAATGTCGCTCAAAAATGATTTCCACGGAAATCCTTTTTTTGCGCTCTTGCGAAATTGCACTTCGTTGTCCTGACGGCGGTGCGGAAAAGCGGGTTTCCGAGCGGAAATTGAGGCTCGAAGAGGCTCCTGGAGCGAGGAAACTCCTTTTTCGCACCGCCGATCAGCCAAGGTGCTTACGGATTTGCTTTCTTCAATAATGCCGTCGACGTTATGATCAACTTTTTACGAAGCCATCAAATGTTCTTGCATTTTCAAATGCATTTATCGCATGCTTGTTATTAAAAATCGGCAAGTTGATGGCACCGCAAAAAAGATTTTGAAAGAAGAGGGATCGCACCGTGCCCGACAGCCCGCAGACCTACATTCTTGCAGTGGACCTGGGAACCTCGGGGCCCAAAAGCGCACTGGTATCCTGCCGGGGAGAAATCGTTGCACACGTGTTTGCTGAAAACGATCTCTATCTGTCGGCAGGCGGCGGGGCCGAGCAGGATCCGGAGCAGTGGTGGCAGACCATCCTGGCCTCGTTTAAGGCCTTGATTGAAAAAAACCTGGTGCCCGTGGAAAATATCCGGGCGATCTGCTGTTCTTCGCAGTGGTCCGGGACCGTGGCAGTGGACGAAAACGGCCGCCACCTGGCAAACGCCCTGATATGGCTCGATTCCCGGGGCAGCCGCGATATCGAAGGCATCACCGGCGGTTTCCTCCCGATCCAGGGATATGCCGCGGCCAAACTGCTGAAATGGATCCGGCTCACAGGCGGGGCGCCCTCGCATTCCGGCAAGGATTCCCTGGCCCACATCCTTTATATCAAAAACCGGCATCCGGATATATACAAGCAGACCTGGAAGTTTTTAGAGGCCAAGGATTACATCAATCTGCGCTTGACCGGCAGGGCTGCGGCCTCGTATGACTCGATTGCGCTTCACTGGGTCACGGATAACCGCAACATTGACCGGGTCTGCTATGATGACCGGCTCATCCGGCTTTCAACGGTGGACCGGGAAAAGCTCCCGGATCTTGTCCGGGCCGCAGACGTGCTCGGCTCCCTGAAACCGGAAGTGGCATCCGAACTCGGGCTGGGCCCGGATGTTCAGGTCGTATGCGGTACGCCCGACGTGCAGGCCGC
>JBKHJS010000097.1:0-8756 GCA_046537995.1 Desulfobacterales bacterium | reverse complement strand
ATTCGAGACCCGATACCGATAGCGATACCGATAGCGATTGTGATAGCGATACCGACGGGACAAGGCAAGGAGAAGGAGATAGATGGGGATGCGGGTGGGGGTGACAAGGGATGACCGGTTTGCCGAGCACAAGACCGGGCATTTTCACCCCGAGCAGCCCAGGCGGATCCAGGAGCTTTACCGGATGCTTGACCGGGAGTTTGCAGGGCGCGTCCAGCCGTTTCAGCCGCGGCCCGCGGCACTGGAAGACGTGGAACGGGTGCACACCCCGGCCCATATCCGAAAGATCCTGAAAACCGCGGAACAGCGCATGACCAACCTGGCACCCGACACCCCGGTCAGCGCCAGAAGCTACCTGGTGGCCTGGCTGGCCGCAGGCGCCTGCCTGCAGGGGGTCGACATGCTGCTGACAGATCAGTGCGCCGCCTTTTTCGCCCTGGTGCGGCCGCCCGGCCATCACGCCCTGCCGGAGCGCTCCAGCGGATTCTGCGTGTTTAACAATATCGCAGTCGCGGTCAGATACGCCCAGGAAAACTACGGGGCCGGGCGCATATTCATCCTGGACTGGGACGTGCACCACGGAAACGGGTTAAACGACATTTTTTACCATGACGACCGGGTCTATTACTATTCCACCCATGACCTGATGCTCTATCCATACAGCGGCGAGCCCGGGCAGATCGGCACCGGGCTCGGCGAGGGCTATACCATGAACATCCCCCTGTCCCGGGATTTTACAGATGACGACATGGTATATCTTTATTCCCGGACACTGCTGCCGGCAATCCGGGGCTTTGCCCCGGACATGATCATGGTGGCTGCCGGATTTGACGCCCACTGCGACGATCCCATCGGCAGGTGCCGGTTTTCCGAAAGCCTGTATGCCCGGATAACCCGGCTGATTTTAAACGCCCTGCAGTCCGCTGGCAGGTCCACGCCCCTGTTTTTCGCCCTTGAGGGCGGATATGAGCCGCTTGCCCTGACCCGCTGCATCCGGGAGGTGCTCCGGGAGTTGACCGGATCCGGGTGCGCGGAAACCGAGTCCGCTGCCGACCCTTCAGCCGAGGCGTCCGACCTGGTCCGGCAGATTGAAGAAATTCACCGACCCTATGGAGTAATTTCATGATCAAGGCGAGAATCCCGGCCACGGCTCCGGATACGGCCAACCTGGCCGATTATGACCAGACCCGGAAAAATTTTTCCTGGAAGGACGTGGAAGCCGAATTTTCGTGGTCCGACAGCAAGGAGATGAACATTATCGCCGAATCCCTGGACAAATGGGCGGCAGACCCGCAGCGGGCCGCGCACCCGGCTCTTTCGTTTGAATCCTTCGAAGGCCGGCAGACCTATACGTTTGCGCAGATGCGCCGGAAATCGGCCCAGTGGGCCAATCTGCTGGCCAGATACGGTTTTGTCAAAGGCGATCGGCTGCTTTTGTTTCTTCCGCCCTGCCCGGAGACCTATTTTGCAATTGCCGCGGCCGCCCGCATGGGCGTGATGTTCTGCCCGGTATTTGCCTCGTCAAATTTCTACGAACTCGAAATCCGCCTGGAAAATATCTCTCCGAGGGCAATTTTAACCCACCCGGACCTGGTGGAAAAGATCCCTTTTGACTTCGTGGCCCATCTGCAGCACATCCTGCTGATATGGGGGCCGGCCCCGAACGTGTTTGACATCGAGCAAATCATCGCGGGGCAGGCCGAAGAAATGCCGGATGATTACCCGGCGGAAAGGTTTTCCGGCGAAACACCCCTGTATTTGATATACACATCCGGTTCCACCCGGCCGCCCAAGGGGATCGTGCACACCCATTCCGACATGCCCGGCATCCTGGCATCCGCACGGTGGGTCCTTGATCTCAAGCCGGACACGGTGCTCTGGACGGACGCGGACCCCGCCTGGGTGACCGGAACCGTGTACGGGGCATTTGCCCCGTGGCTGTGCGGGGTGACCAGCTTCGTGATGGGCGGGCATTTTACTGCGGCCAACTGGTACCGGGCCCTGGAAACCAACCGGGTGACCACGTGGTATACCACACCCCGGGTGCTCCGGGATCTAATGGAGGCCGGCGATGATCTGCCCACCCGCTACGATCTGTCCGCGCTTGGCCATATCTGCTCGGTGGGCGCCCCGCTTCTGCCGGAACTTTTTTACTGGACCCGGGACAAGCTGCACTGCACGCCGCATGACAACTGGTGGATGACCGAAACCGGAATGATCTGCATTGCCAACTTTCCGAGCACGGACATCAAGCCCGGCTCCATGGGCAAACCCCTGCCCGGCATCGAGGCGGCCGTGCTTGATGACAACGGCGAGCCCCTGCCCCCGCTCTCGCTGGGAGAACTGGCCTTAAAGCCGGAATGGCCCGGGCTCATGTCCGAGATCTGGCAGGATCCGGACAGGTTCCACAGGTACTTCCGCAACGGGTGGTTTGTCACCGGCGACATTGCCGTTGAGGACGAGGAAGGCTATTTCTACCACCAGGGCAGAAACGACGATCTGCTCAAGGCCGGCGGCGACAAGGTAATCGGGCCGTTTGAAATCGAGCAGGTGCTTTCCATGCACCCGGCGGTGGCAGAGGCGGCCGTGATTTCCAAGGGCAAGGAACCGGGAAAAGGGGTTTCCTACCTGAAAGCCTACGTGACCCTGAAAAAGGGATATACGGCGTCCAACCGCCTGAATTATGAAATCCGGGCGTTTTTAAAGGGCAACCTCTCCGCGGACCTGCTGGTGCAGGAACTGGTCTTTGTGGAGACCCTGCCCAAAACCCGCACCGGAAAACTGCTGCGCAGGGTACTTCGGGCCTGGGAACTCGGGCTGCCGGGGGGTGACACGATGCGGATGCAGGATTAACCCTTATCGGTATCGGGTTCGGGTTCGGAATCGGAAGGCTTTGAGAGGCGGTATCGATACCGATACCGAACCCGATACCGATACCGATACCGATTAGAAGAGGGACGAAGATGGCGTTTAAGAAAAATCTGAAGGAAAAAATCGAGATTGACCGGATGACCCGGCGGGCGCTGGCCTCGCTGGAGCCGGCCGAAAACGGGGTGCGCATTGACAAAGAGGCCGTCCGCGGGCTTCTGGAAACAGCCGGGTATGAATCCCGGGTTGAACGGGACATGGAACTGTTCAGCCGGGATTTTAGCGCCGAGCCCCCGGAAATCATCGTGCTGGACAATGAGCTTCCCCTGTACCGCACGCATCTGCCCGATGTGCTGCTGCGGCGAAACCCGTTTTTAAAGGAAATGCTCAGCATCCGCAACGCCATCCGCATATTAAACGACAAGGACGTGGTCAAGGCCAGGGGAGCGGACACGGTCATGAAGCTCCACGGCCGGTGCGTGATGCAGTTGGACCTGCGCTACAACCGGGCGGATATCGAGTCCATCCATGCCGATGCGGCAGCGGCCCTGGAGGCGAACCAGCCCGAGACAGTGGCCGAGGCATTAACCCTTTTTGCCGAACTTCTCGATCTGCGCGCGGCCCCTGGCGCATCCAGGCTGCAGGGATTTTTGGTCCTCGGCAGGCGCACCACCGACGATTCGGGAGCACCGGCTTTCGGCAAACCGCTGGTCATATACAACCAGGGGGAAGGCTCTCTCGGGCTTGCGGAAACCGCCGTTTCCGGCTCGCATAAGCCAAAACCCGCCGTCCTTCGAGATTTCCTGTCGAATCACCCGGAGTACGCACTGGAGGGAAAGGCGGTGCTGGAGCGCCTCAAAACCGAAATCCTGGAAAACCCGCCCGCACACAAATCCATTGACTCTTTTTCCGCCTAGTGCATAATCTATGGCATCGCAAAGCGGCCCGGGGGAAATGATCCGGGGAAAAAGGGCGAACACGCGGCTTGGCCCCTGCAGTTTCGTGATCCCGGTAAATCCCGTTGATAATTATCCATTTTTGCATAAATTTCTAAAACCGAACACTTCATATGGACAGCCTGGAGCATAACGAAGACGAGGCGCCCTGGGTGCTGGTGGCCGACGATGATGCCGGCACACGCCTGCTGTTGCGCCGGAAACTGGAAAAAAGCGGATATAACGTCATCTGCGCCAGAACCGGCAAGGAAACCGTGAACCGCCTTTCAGACAAGGTAGCATCCGCGGTGATCGACCTGAAGATGCCCGACGGCGACGGCCTGTACTGCCTTCGCTATATCCGGGAGCATTTTCCGGACATGGCCCCGCTTATGCTCACGGCCAGCGAAAACATCGCAAACGCGGTGGAGGCCATGAAGCAGGGAGCGCTTGATTATGTGACCAAACCGTTTAACCCGGGCCAGGTGGCCGCCCTGGTGGACAAGTCCGTGGGCGCATACCGGCAGGCCAGCCGGCTGAAGGCAGCGGAAAAAAAGCTCGAACAGGCCCGGCAGTACCAGATTTTCGTGGCATCCCAGATCCAGCAGACGCTCCTGCTGGGGCGGCCGCCCCGGGATCTTCCGGAAATGCATGTGGCCCAGCTCACCATTCCTTCCGAAAAAATCGACGGGGATTTTTACGACTTTATCCGCCCCGCTCCCAGGATGCTCGATATTGTTGTAGCAGACATCATGGGCAAGGGGCTCATGGCCGCATTTATGGGTGCGGCATTGAAAAGCGAATTCCTGCGGGTGTTAAACCATGGACGCTCCCTTCCGGGCCGCAGGGAAGCGCCCGAGCCCGAACAGATCGTAAAAGGGGTCCATGACAACATGATCGAGCAGATGAAGGAACTCGAAACCTTTGTCACGTTTTGCTACGGGCGTTTTGATCTGGACCGCTACCGATTCGTTTACGTGGACTGCGGGCATGTAAGGACCATCCACTATAAGCGCGCGGAAAACAGCGTCGTGCTTTTAAAGGGCGCGAACATGCCCCTGGGGTTTCCGGAAACCGCACCCTTTCAGCAATTTACCGTGCCTTTTGCCCCGGGCGACCTGTTTTTGTTCTACTCAGACGGCCTAACCGAGGCCGCGGACCAAAACCGGGAGTTATACGGCGAAGACCGACTGGTGCGGTTCGTTGAAAAAAATGCCGCCATGCAGGCAGATGAACTGATCCGGGCCATTTATCAGGACGTCACCGCCTTTACCGGCACGCAGGTATTTATCGACGACTTTACCTGTGTGGGCGCAAAAATTGACGATACCCCGTCAGCCGGCAGGCAGGTCACGGACCGGCAGCAGCTGGAAATCGACAGCCACCTGGACAACCTGAAAAAAATCCGGGCCTTTGTCCGCCGCTTCTGCGGGCAAAACGCCCCGGGCCAGCTTGACCCGCTCCGGATTTCCCAGGTGGAAGTGGCGGCCACCGAACTCGTAGCCAACATCATCAAGCACGGCCTGGACAGTCAGCCCGGAAACACCATCAAAATCACCGCAGAAGCCTTTAAAAACCGCATCGAGGTGGAGTTCCGGGATAGGGGCAAGGCCTTTGATCCCGGCAACATCCAGCCGCCGGTACTTGACGGAACCCAGGAAGGGGGAATGGGCTGTTACCTGATTTCACAACTGGTCGACGACATTGCATACCAGCGTGATGAGAAGACCGGAGAAAACTGTGTCCGGTTTAAAATTCTGCTGTTTAAAAACAGATAGCAAAAAAAATTTGCATTTTCACGATCCCCTCAAATAATATGCACCTGCAGAAATGCCTTTTTCGGCAAGCGTGTTTTTCATTTCTGTAAAAGAATGAAGACATTGACCATCAATCCGCAGGGGCGAACCCGTTTGTTTGCCCGGGGAGTCAGAACGTTACTTTTTGGTGCGCATGACAAGTTGATTTCCGGAAATGCTTTCTTATGACAATTATACAGGCCATCGCCCTGGGCGTTATCCAGGGTTTAACGGAATTTCTGCCGGTCAGCAGCTCGGGGCACCTGGTATTGTTCCAACATTTGTTCGGGCTGCGTCAGCCCGAGCTGATCTTTGACGTGGCCGTGCACATCGGCACCCTGACGGCGGTGTGCATTTATTTTTACCATGACTTGATCCGCATGACCGCAGCACTTGCAAAATGGGTGCTTGGCCGGAACCGGAATGCAGGTTTCAAAAATCCCCCTGCAGACGTCTGGCTTGCACTCATGATTTTGGCCGGAACGGTGCCCACCGCCATTATCGGCCTGTTTTTTCACGAAATCGCGGATGTGCTGTTTTCCTCGGTGCTGCTGGTGGGCGGCATGCTGGTGGGCACGGGCATATGGATGTGGTTTACCCGGTTCAAGACCGGGGCTGGAAAAGATGTTTCCGGGCTGAGCCTGATGCGCGCCGTTCTGATCGGCATTGCTCAGGGCGTGGCGGTGATTCCCGGTGTATCCCGCTCCGGTGCCACCATTGCCGCGGCCCTGTACCTGGGGTTAAACCGCGAAACCGCGGCCCGGTATTCTTTCCTGCTTTCCATACCCGCGATTCTCGGCGCCGCCCTGGTGGGCCTGCCGGAAAACGCTTCTGCGGGAAGCGCAGGAAATCCGGCAGTACTGGCCGGTGCAGTCTGCGCTGCAGCAGTGGGGTATGCCGCATTGTCGTTTCTGGTTTACCTGGTGAAAAAGGGACATCTTTCGCTGTTTGCTCCCTACTGCTGGGTGGTGGGCGGAATTGTACTGATACTGGCATGGTGAGATTTTGAAAACCCTGACACCGGAAACTGCCGTCATACTCGGCATCCCCGTGGACAACCTCGATCTTGAAGAAACTATCAGCCGGATCCTGACAATGGCCGAGGACTATGAGCTCGACGGCCGGCCCCGCACCGCAGTGATAGTGAACACGGACACCGTGATCCGGCTTTATGCGGAAATACGCAGCAGATCCGGGCCCAACGAGGGACTTATCAACATGCTGCGGCAGTCAGACCTGATGATCCCGGTGGGGCGGCCCGTGGCATGGTCGGCCCGGATTGTCGGCACCCGGCTAAAACAGCGGTTTTCCGGCGTTGCATTTTTCCGCGAATTTTTCCGCAATGCGGAAAAAAACGACAAAACACTTTTTTTGCTGGAAAATGCATCCAGGTCCATGCACCGGGCCGCTCAACTCCTTCAGCCGGTCCATCCGGGCCTTGCCATTGCCGGCACGGCCGCACCGGCACCCCGAAAAGCCGAAAACCCGGGCCTTCGCACCATGCTGCTGGAAAAAATCAATGCCACAGCCGCTGATTTCCTGATTCTGGACCTGCGGGATCCGGCCTCTGCTGCCTGGTATGAGAAATACCGCCATCGGCTCCATGTTCCGCTCACCCTTGTGATAACCGGCACGCAGGACCTCATCCGCGCAGCCGGGCACAGCCATGCCGGCAGGTTTCAACGCATATCCGGCATCGCGGATACGAAATCCGAATTTCGCCGCCGGATATGGATGCGCTTTTTTTACAGCCCCGTGATGTTCGGGTTTACCGTTTTTCCCCTGGTGCTTTACCAGCAGTACCAGCAGCTTACCTACAAGCTGTTCGGGCTCCGATCGCCGAATCCTTCCATTAAAAGCCGCATGTCCCGCCCCGGCCAGGGCGTGGCACTGAAAACCATTACGCTGCCCGATCCATTGGATGCCTCGGTAGCCGAGGAAATCAAGACCGAACTCAAGCACATCATTGCACATTCCGCGAAGGTCGTGCTTGATTTTTCGAGAGTGAATTTCATGGATTCCTCGGGACTGGGCCTGCTGTTGAGCCTGTGGCGGACGGCTGCGGCAATGGATCGGGAAATTTTCATGATCGGCGTCCAGCCGCCGGTCTACCGGTTTCTCAGGCTCAGCCGGACCCTGGATTTTTTCGAAAAAAGCATGTGCCAGAACATTGATGATGTCATCGGCGTGCTTTGCCAAAGGACGGATTCGGCTTCTTTTTACTACCTGGCCCTGATCCGGGGCAATGCGGCGATTTTTCACATGTACGGCGACCTTGACGCCACGCGCATCCTGGATATCGACATCGATGCCCTGTTTGAAACCATCGGCCGGAGAAACGCGGTGTTCAACCTAAAAGGCCTCGATTTTATCGACAGCGCGGGCCTGCACTTCTTTGTCAAGATCCAGCGCCATGTGGCAAGAAACGGCCGAAGCTGCATACTTTGCGGCGTGCGGGAATACGTGCACCAGATGTTTCAGATCCTGCGGCTGGACCGCTTGTTTGTCTTTACCGACAATATCCGGGAGGCTGAAAAAGCGCTCCGGCAGTAGATTCGGTAACGTTCCGAAATTTCCGGAAAAGCAGCGAGTTCCCCAGGCGGTATATTGCATCCCCGCCCAACCATGCATAAAGTAATAAACAAACAGATACCGGCAAGGATTGACAAGTGACAAGAGGTTGATCCGCCAAATATCACGGAGGCGATGTTACGATGAAGACCTGCTCCATGAGCCAGTTTCTGGAGGCCGTCGAACCCTGGCTGTCGCCGGAATACATCCGCAAGGGATATGTCAACGAAAACGGCGACCTGGTGTTGATGTTCAACGACGGGGTAAACAACGTTTACCGCATCACGGACTGCACCCGGGACCAGTTAAACACCGTAATCGAAAAAATCCGAAACCACGGCATCGCATTTGAATAGCTAAAGGGGCGAAGGGGTCAACTCTACGCTTGACTCCTTTGACAAAAACGCCCGGGGAGGACGGATCCTCTC
Organism: Desulfobacterales bacterium; assembly: GCA_046537995.1. GTDB lineage: Bacteria > Desulfobacterota > Desulfobacteria > Desulfobacterales > Desulfosalsimonadaceae > Desulfosalsimonas. The sequence goes on along the minus strand of JBKHJS010000097.1, from coordinate 158 downwards.
CGGGCGGTATATAAAAAAAGGGATAGTTGCAAACCGTTTCCTACACCGGTTCCAGCAATATCAACAAGCGCACGGTTTTTCTAACCCCTTGATTTAATATATGGTGGCGTCCCCAAGGGGATTTGAACCCCTGTCGCCGGCGTGAAAGGCCGGTGTCC
>JBKHJS010000015.1:0-31757 GCA_046537995.1 Desulfobacterales bacterium | reverse complement strand
CGGGCAACGAGACTCGAACTCGCGACACCAAGCTTGGGAAGCTTGTACTCTACCAACTGAGCTATGCCCGCTCAAATTCCGGGCTTAAAATAGGTAATAAAATCATGTTTGTCAATATCAAAATGGGGGCGGGGACTATTGGTCCAGAATGGCGCGGATGGTTTCCAGTTCGGCCCGGATGTCGCGCAGAAGGTTGCTGCTGTCTGCGGGGGCGGTTTGTTTTTCCTGTTGTTTTAAATGTTTTTTGGCACCCTGGATGGTGAATTTTTTTTCATAAAGCAGGTGCTTGATGCGCAGGATGGCTTCAATATCGGATCTGCGGTAAAGCCGTTGGCCGGATTCGGTCCGCCTGGGGCGGATCTCGGAAAATTCGGATTCCCAGAAGCGCAGCACGTAGGCGGCCAGGCCGGTGATCTCGGTTACTTCCCGGATCCGGAAATAGAGCTTGTCGGGAATCTGACCGCTGGAAGACATAAAAGGGCCCCTTGGAAACCATTTCGACGGCTATAACCTCCCCGGTTTTGGCAAGGTCATCGGGAAGATAACGGCCATAAGCACGAAGCACGAATATCGAAATTCGAAACAAATTCGAAATATTAAATTTTCAAAACGCCAAACCGGGATTTCGGGGTTTAAAAATTGTGTTTCAGTAATTCGAATTTAAGTCATTTGCTCTTGTTTATCCCTTGCGGGATGCTCCGCGCGAATTTCGATATTCGGATTTCGAATTTACCCCGCTATGTCGGCAGCTCGGCGTCAAATGCCGCTAGCAGGCTGTCGGTGATCTGCCCGTGGACCTCGTTGACCTGCGTGTCTTCAAGCGTGTGGGTATGCGAGCGGTATACCACGCGAATGGATACACTTTTTCTGCCCGCCGGGATCGGCTCGCCGCTGTAGACGTCAAATAGGTATACATCTTCGATTAAACCGGTTTCCATGCCCCGGACGGAATTGAGGATCTCTCCGGCCTCGATGCGGTTTTCCACGATCAGCGTAATGTCTCTGGCCATGGCCGGAAATTTCGGGATGGGAGTAAATTCAGGGGTCTCGGGAAGGCAGGAAATCAGGGCCTCCAGATGTGCCTCAAACACGAATACCGGCTGCCGAATGCCGAATTGTTTTAACACCGAGGCTTTGATTTCCCCGATCAACCCGAGGTAGGTGTCTGCAAGGCGAACCTGGGCCGTGCGGCCGGGCCGGGTATAGCTGCATCCGCTTTCCGGCATCTGCGAGCAGGTGAATTTTTCCGGGCCCAGCCCGAGCAGCAGGGATTCGAAAGCTCCCTTGATGTCATAGAAATCACAGGGCTCGGCTGCCGTGTGCCAGGCCGCCGGACGCCTGGTACCGGTCCACGCGGCGGCCAGCATTTCAACCTCGTGGGGCAGTTCGTGATCCCTGGTTTTGTAAAAAGCCTTGCCCAGTTCAAAGAGCTTCAGGTCTTTTTCCCGGCGGGAAATGTTTTTCCGGGCGGTCTCCAGAAGTCCGGGCATCAGCGTGGTGCGCATCAGCGCCTGTTCCTCTGAAAGCGGGTTTAAAAGATTCTCGGCATTTCTGCGGGGATCGCCCGGGGCCAGCTCCAGACGGTCTGCTGCCTGGGCCGCGGTAAAGGCGTAATTGATGGTTTCGTAAAATCCAAACCCGGCCATCAGGTCGCGGATCTGCTCCTTGCGCTCAACCATTTGCGCCGGGGGCTCAGCCCGGGCGGTGAGCCGGGGAAATGTGGTCGGGATGCGGTTGTATCCCCAGAGCCGGGCGATTTCCTCCATGATGTCTTCCGGCCGATCCACGTCCACCCGGAATGACGGCGGGGTCACGACAAGTTCATCCGGTTCCGGGGAGGTCACGGAAAACGCTACCGATTCCAGGTAGGCCACCATTTCTTCGCGTTCCAGCCGGGTGCCCAGGTGCCGGTTGGCCCGTTGGCAGCTCAAGCTGATGGTTTTTTGCGGTGTCGGCCGGGGGTGTTCGTCGATAATGCCGCTTACCCGGGTGCCGCCGGCCAGTTCCGCCATGAGGCCGGCTGCCCGGTTCATGGCGTAAACGGTGCCTTCCGGGTCCACACCCCGCTCGAAGCGAAAGGAGGCATCCGTGGAAATCCCCAGGCGCTTGGCGGTCTTCCGGACGGAAACCGGGTCAAAACGGGCACTTTCAATTAACACCCGGGTCGTGGTTTCCATGATCTCCGAGTTTTGTCCGCCCATGACCCCGGCAATGGCCACCGGTTTTTTGCCGTCGCAGATCAGCAGGGTTTGGGCATCCAGCTCGCGGGATTTGCCGTCCAGGGTGGTAAACGTGTTTTCCGTCCCGGGGGTGCGCACCACGATCCGGTGTTGTTCCAGCCGGTCAAAATCAAAGGCGTGAAGCGGCTGCCCGGTTTCCATCATCACGTAGTTGGTAATGTCCACGATATTGTTGATGGGTTTTAATCCCACGGCCCGCAGCCGCTGTTGAAGCCATGCCGGAGACGGACCCACGGAAATATCAAAGACCAGCTCCGCGGCATATCGCGGACAGAGGTCCGGATCCTCAATGTTCACGGAGGTATGCGCGGCAATTTTTTCCGGGCCGTCAGCCGGCGCAATATCCGGGACCCTGAGCGGCTTTGCCCGCAGGGCGGAAATTTCGCGGGCCACGCCGATATGGCTTAAGCAGTCCGGACGGTTGGGTGTCAGGCCGAATTCAAATACCGTATCCGAAAGTCCCAGTGCACGGGCCAGGGGCATGCCCGGGGCGTGCTCGGCATTTATGTGCATGAGCCCGGAGGCATCGTCTCCGAGTGCGAGTTCGGCTTCGCTGCAGAGCATGCCTTCGGAAAATTGCCCCCGGATTTCTGATTTTTCCACGCTCATCCCGGAGGCCAGGACCGCCCCGGGCAGCGCGCAGGGGGCATTCATCCCGGCTTCGGCGTTGGGCGCGCCGCAGACAACCTGCACGGTTTTGGAACCGATGTCCACCTCGCAGCAGAAAAGCTTGTCCGCATTCGGATGGGCAGCGGTTCGGATGATGCGGCCGACCACCACGGATTCCAGGTGCCGGTAAGGATCCGTGACGGCTTCGACTTCCAGCCCCGCCATGGTCAGTGCATCGGCAAGTTCCGAGGGGCTTGCGTCCAGGTCCACGTATTGCTGCAACCAGTCCAGGCTGACCTTCATTTTAAAACTGCCTTAAGAAACGAATGTCGTTTTCAAAAAACATGCGGATGTCGTTGATGCCGTATTTTAACATGGCGATGCGTTCAACGCCCATGCCAAAAGCGAACCCGGAGTAGCGATTCGTGTCATAATCCACGTTCTCAAAGACCGCAGGGTGAACCATGCCGCATCCCAGGACTTCCAGCCAGCCGGTATGCGAGCAGACCTTGCAGCCGCTGCCGCGGCAAATCACGCACTGGATATCCACCTCGGCACTCGGCTCGGTAAACGGGAAAAAGCTCGGCCTGAAGCGCAGGCTGGTCTTGGTGTCAAAAACCTGATGAACAAAAGCGGTCAGAACGCCTTTCAGGTCGCCAAAGGAGACGTTTTCATCCACCAGCAGGCCTTCGACCTGGTGAAACATGGGCGTGTGGGTCAGATCCGAATCACATCGGTATACTTTTCCCGGGGCAATGATCCGTATCGGCGGGTCGTGGGCCTCCATGTACCGCACCTGGATCGGGGAAGTGTGGGTGCGCAGCACCACGTTGTCAGACACGTAAAAAGTGTCCTGCATGTCCCGGGCCGGGTGATTTTTGGGGATATTGAGCGCCTCGAAATTGTAATAATCTGATTCCACCTCCGGGCCTTCGGCGATGCCAAATCCCATGCGCTCAAATACCCGGGAGATCAGTCGGGTGATTCGGGTGATCGGGTGGAGCGTGCCCAGGGGTGCCGGCCTGCCCGGCAGGGAAACGTCGATGGCTTCGCTGTCCTGTCCCGTTTGACCGGAAAGGCGTTCAAGGGCCTCGTTGAAGGCGGATTCGAGCTCCTTTTTGACTTCATTGGCCCTTTTTCCGGCAGACGGCCGCTGGTCCTTGGGCAGCTCGGAAATATTGCGCAGAAAGGCGGTAACCTCCCCTTTCCGGCCGAGGTATTTGACCGACAGGGCCCGGATCGCATCTGCGTCCCCGGCCTGTGAGAGTTCGGACAGGGCTTCTTCTCGAATCTGTTCAATCGGCTTGCTCACGTTCCATCACCCGGGGCCAGTCAACCGGTTACCAGGATTACTGCTGCAGTTGGGCCGAGGCGGTGCCGGCCAGCTGCGAGAATGCATACGGATCGGAAACAGCCAGATCCGCCAGTACTTTGCGGTCCAGTTCGATGTTGGCGCGCTTTAATCCGCTGATGAATTTGCTGTAGGACAGGTTGTTCATCCGGGCGGCGGCATTTATGCGGACAATCCACAGCCGCCGGAACTGGCGTTTTTTGACCTTGCGGTCCCGATACGCATACATCAGGGCCTTGTCCACGGCATCGGCTGCGGTGCGGTAAAGCTTGCTCCGGCCGCCCCGGTATCCGCTGGCCAGCTTCAGGACCTTTTTCCGGCGGCGCCTGGCCTTATATCCTCTTTTGACTCGCATGAGATACTCCTTTACCTGTTTATACCTTTTGCTTTAATTTGCGTACGGCATCAGCCGCCTGACGGTTTTCACGTTGGTGGCATCCATGACCTGCTTTTTTCTGAGCGCACGTTTGCGTTTTCTCGTTTTTTTGGTCAGAATATGGCTGGCATGGGATTTGGCAAATATGAATTTGCCGGTGCCGGTACGCTTAAACCGTTTGGCCGCTGCCCGATTGGTTTTGAGTTTCGGCATGATCGCTCTCCCTGCAGAAATTGCAAATAAAGTTCACGTAGTTTCCCCCCAATTTTTGAAACGATAAAATTTGCCTCATAATTTGGGAGGCGTCAATAAAAAAATATAAGGCGCGGGACATAAATTTCCCGCGCCCACGGGCCTGCTTTGATCGGGGCTATTGAATAGGATGGAAAGAGCCGGAAGTTGCCGGGATGACGGTTTTGCCGGCAGGTCGCCCGGTATGGCTACTTCGGGCCCAGCAGCATGGTCATGGTACGGCCTTCCATTTTCGGCGGCTGTTCTATGGTGGCAAATTCCGTTGCCTGCTCGGCGATCTGCTCCAGCACCGCCTTGCCCCGCTCTGTCATGGTAATTTCCCTCCCCCGAAACATCAGGGTCACTTTGACCTTGTTTTTCTTGTCAATGAACTTCTTGATGTGTCCGAGCTTGATGTCAAGGTCATGCGCGTCGGTTTTCGGGCGGACCTTGATTTCCTTGACCTGGATGGCGGATTGTTTTTTGCGGGCCTCCTGCTGTTTCTTGTCCTGTTGGTACCGGTATCGGCCGTAATCCATGATCTTGCAAACCGGAGGGGTTGCGTTTGGAGAAACCTCCACAAGATCGAGGCCGAAGTTTTCGGCTTCGGAGAGGGCGGAGTGCGTCGGTATTACGCCGAGCTGATTGCCGTCCGGGTCAATGACCCGAACCTCCGAGGCCTTGATCTCGCTGTTGATATTCACCCGTTTCTCGTTGCTCTTTGCCTTGGCTATTTGGCACCTCCTTGAAATCTGTAATCCAACGCCTTGTCTTGTTTAAATGACGCAGTGACTTTAATTTAAGCAAAAACCTATACCATACTTGCATCAGGATGCAAGGGAAAATAGTGTCCGGCCCCGCTTTTTTGATAAAATTCCATTGATCCCGGGCGGCAAAAAACATATGGTGAGGTCCAAACCGACTTTTGATAAAACCGTCAAATGATGGGAGGGGAAAGCTTGTTTCGCCCCATTGCGGATAACGAAGTGTTTTATTTTTCATGCGGGCCGCAGGTGCCTTGTTACAATGCCTGCTGCCGGGACTTGAACCAGTTTCTTGCCCCCTATGACGTCCTGCGGCTGGCAAGACACCTGGAGATGCGTACCGGCGATTTCCTGGCGGCATATACCCTTTGCCATGATGGCCCGCAGACCGGATTGCCCGTGGTAACCCTCAAGCCGGCCGAACCGGGGGAGAAGCAATGTCCGTTTGTGGCAGCCGAAGGCTGCCGGGTATATGAAAACCGGCCCGGCTCCTGCCGGATGTACCCGCTGGCCCGAATGCTTCGCCGGGCCCGCAATGACGGCAGCCTTACCGAATCCTATGCACTGATCCGTGAGGCGCACTGCCGGGGTTTCGAACAGGGACCGCCCATGACGGCCGCGCAGTGGATTGCCGATCAGGGGCTGCAGCCGTATAACGAATTAAACGATGCCATGATCGATGTAATATCGCTTAAACAGCAATATCTGCCCGGACCGGTTAAGGGGGATCTCGGAGAAAAGCTGTTTGCAGCGCTGTATGACATCGACGCCTGGAAAACGGATTTCCGCTCCCCGGCCGCAGATGATTGCCGGCAAATCGGGCTTTCCTTTGAGGCGCCGGAGGCTGCAGATGACGAAGAAGTTCTGAGGTTTGCCATGCAATATGCCGCGGCGCTGCTGCGCTATGAGGCGGGGGGAAGCCGGCAAGAAGCGCATATGTAAGGCTTTACCGCAATTCCGGTTTCGGTAAAAAAGTGACCAGGATATGCAGGTATGGAATTAGCAGGTAAAACAGCGCTGGTGCTGGGCGGCATCAAGGGAATCGGCAAGGCTGTCGGCCTGGAGCTGGCCCGCCGCGGGCTACGGCTGGGCCTGACGTATTACGACTGGGAGGACTCCCTCGGCGACATGCAGCTCGATTTTGCCGAAACCGGCGTGCCTCACCTGATCGAACGGGTCAATCTGCTGGAAACCGAATCCATCGCCCCCTTTGTCAGGCGGGTGTCAGATCATTTCGGCCGGATCGACATTCTGATCAATAATATTGAAAGAGGGGGGTGGCCGGTGGTACACGGCCCGTATACGCGTGATCAGTGGGACCTCGAAGTGGCCACCACGCTGCGGGCCAAGCAATGGGTCCTGGAGGCCGCCCTGCCGTATTTAAAGGAAACCGGGGATGGATGCGTGATCAATTTTTCATCCATCGCATCCATCGTGGGGCGTTCAGGTCCGGCCAGCCTGGTTTTTAACGAGGGTTATGCCGCCGCCAGCCGCGGGGTTTCGCTGCTGACCGAAACGTGGGCCCGGCTTGGGGCCCCTGAGGTCCGGGTAAACGAGCTGATGCTGGGAATTTTCGAAACCCGCCACGCCCATGGCACCCGGGGGTGGGGGCTGCTGAGCCAGGCCCAGAAGCAGGCAATTGTGGACCATACGCTGGTCGGCCGGATCGGACGCCTCGAGGATGTGGTCAAGGCGGTCTTGTTTATAATAAAGGACGCCCCTTATATGACGGGTTCGGTTCTGCGCATTGACGGCGGCTACGTGCTCGGCGGCGAGCCGGTGGCGCCCATGCCGGAAGGGGTTGAATGATAAACCGAAATTGAGGGTTTCAGATTTTTTTCGCAATTTGATCGTTATCGTTATCGGGATCGGTATCGGAGTCGATCCCGATCCCGATCCCGATACCGGTCCCGAACCCGATAAGCCTGAACCAGCATAACAACAACCTGATCTTTATTCACCGGAAACTGCTGATTGATTTTAGTTGATTTTTACGGAGAGATCAAGAATAAACGCATTTTAATTGAATTATATAAGGAGCATTGCCATGGAAACAGAAAATAACGCCGGCATCCCGCCGGTCAAGCTCAGTGCCCAAAGCCGTTTTAATTTCCGGTGTTATCCCGGGATCTCGTGTTTTACTCGCTGCTGCCGCGGCATTAACATCATGCTGACCCCTTATGATATTGTTCGTTTGAAAAACCGCCTGCAGATGACCTCAGAGGAATTTCTGGCGATGTACACCACGCCGCAGCTGCTGGAAAAAACCGATCTGCCGGTGGTTACACTTCGAATGCTCGATGATCAGCCGGGCGAGCCTGTCTGTCCGTTTGTGCGGGAGGACGAGGGCTGCATTATTTATGCGGACCGGCCCACCACATGCCGGTATTACCCGCTGGGCGTGGCATCGTTGAGTCATAAGCCCGAGGTGGCCGAAGGGTTTTATTTTTTTATCAATGAGCCGCACTGCAAGGGGTTTGAAGAGGATGCCGAGTGGAGCGTTGAAGAATGGCGGCGCGACCAGGGGGTGGATGTCTATGACAGCATAAACGCGCCGTGGACCGAGTTGATCGTGCGCAAACGTTCCATTCCCGCCAATATCCGCCTGACGGAGAAAACCAAGAACATGTTTTTTACGGCCAGCTATGATATCGACCGGTTCCGGCGGTTTGTTTTTGAAAGCTCGTTTTTGAACCTCTACCAGGTGGATAACGAAACCGCAGCGGAGATCCGCAATGACGAACTGGCTTTGCTCAATTTCAGTTTCCGGTGGCTGAAATGGCTGCTTTTCCAGGAAGGCGACTTCCAGTTAAACCCCGAGGAGGCAGAAAGTCGGCGCAGGCGGAAGGAAGCGGCCGGGGAGTCCGGCGGAGACCCGGAGACGGGAAAGAGCTGAAGTACGGTATCCTTATAAATCATAAATCCGAAATCCGAATTTCGAAATCCGAAACAAATTCAAAATCCGAATATCAAATTTTCAAAACATTTCTGCACAAAATCTCGCTGCATTCGTTTTGATCATTTGAATTTCGGTAATTGCATTTTTGTTTCGGATTTCGTGCTTCGAATTTCGGATTTATATTTTAATATTCCTCGTATGCCAACCCTTCGGCAAATTTCGGGTCGTTTAGACGCTGCTCGATGTCGATGCCGAAGAAATCCGCAGCCGGGGCCAGGACATGGGGGGCATTGGCATGCACCTTTCTTGCGGCCTTCAGCACCGTGTCAAGGCCCGCATGTGTCATTTTCCCCAGCGGCTGCCGGCAGGGACCGGCAGGCATGCCCAGGATCTGCATCAGGGTCTTGACCGGCACCGGATTTCTGGCCCTGCAGGTGACCTCGCCGTAAGGGGTCTTTTCGGTGGTTTTAATCGAGACGATGTCAAACAGGGGCTTTAAGTCGTTAAAAGTGCTTTTGGCCGCATCCGTGCGGCCTTCCAGGATGTGGGCGACCAGTTCGGTGACCGCTTTTGGCGCGATATTGGCCATCACGGAGATCACCCCGCCGCCCCGGATATCCGGATCAGTCATCATGTCATAGGTGATGCCGTCGTCCCCGGAGAGGATCAGATATTGATCCCCGCAGCACCGGCGGGTGCGGCGCATGTTTTCCAGGCTGCCGGTGGCCTCCTTGACGCAGCTGACGTTGGGGTGGTCCTTGAAAAGGATGGCCAGGTCCTCGGGAAACATCTGCGCCCCGGTTCGTCCCGGAATTACATACGGAATAACGGTGGTTCCCGGAAATTCCCCGGCCACGGGCGCCACGTATTCCCGCCGGATTTCCAGGGAGCTGGGCCCGTTGTAGTAGGGATCGACCAGCAATACGGCCTCGCATCCGGATTTGACCGCATGGCGCGTGGCTTCCAGGGTTTCCGCGGTGTTGTTGCTGCCCGTGCCGGCAATGCAGGTGCACCGGTCGCGGGCTTTGCCGGCAATGGCATCAATGACCCGGATGTGCTCGTCCCAGTCCAGGGTCGGGCTTTCACCCGTGGTACCCACGGCAAGAATGCCGTTGATTTTGTTTTCGACCTGAAATGTGATCAGCTTTTCCAGGCCCGCCTCGTCAACTGCGTTGCTGTCAAAAGGGGTGATCAGGGCGGTAAAGCATCCAGGCTGCATAGTTTTTCCTCCTTGTATGTCTTTGGCAGTTTCGATTACTGCGCAGCATGCGGGCAAGTACTGTATCTTTAATATTATTATGAACTTCAAAAAAAGTGTCAAATAAAAAAATGCCCGATTCCGGCCAAAACTTGCCTCAGGTCCGGGACAGCAGATGGGTTTTGTGAGAATTGGGCACGAAAGGGGATTTTTCTTGACAATTTGCGGTCTCATTTTTTAATGTGCGCTGATTGAATTATGAAACGATAAGACTTCAGGCACGCCGGTTTGCTGCCGGGTGCAGAAAATAGCGGGGAAAAGGGAGTTTTTATGACAAGCGAGAAAACGGTAGACCAATATATCGAAGAGCAGCGGTTTTCCATCATGTCCAATCCGGATTGCGGTATGAGCCACTACAACCTGGCCACGGCACTGCTGGGACTGCGCAGGTTTGACGAAGCCGAAGAGGAGCTCAAGGAGGCCATCCGCTGCAGCCCCACCCTGGCTGAAGCCTATGTGCAGCTGGGCGGGATCCAGCTTCAGCGCGGGGATATCGACGGGTGCCTGGCATATAACCAGCAAAGCGTGAAGGTGCGGGCGGCGTTTGCCGAAGGTCACGGCAATATCGGCTTTGTGCAGCTCCAGAAAGGAAACGTGGAAGAGGCCATCGCCGCACTGAAAAAGGCGATCAAGTATAATTCCAGGTTCATTCAGGCCCATGTTACGCTGGCCAATGCATATCTTTTTGCCGGGCTGGTGGACGAAAGCATTGATGCCGGTTTAAAGGCACTGGAAATTGACGAAAACTTTCCGGTTGCCCATAACAATCTGGCAATTGCCTATCTGGAAAAAGGCGACTATGAAAAAGCGGCGCGTCACTGCGACCGGGCCCGGGAGCTGGGCTATGAGGTGGCCCCGGAAATCGTCTCGGAAATCGAGAAGTCCCGTAAGGCATAAACCGGAGGCGGTGTGGCTGAAAAGGCGAATGGACAGTGTTTGCCAGTAAGCGGCATCCATGTCAAAGGCGCCGTTTTTTGTTGACAATAAACTCCAACCATTTTATAAAAATAACCTTTTATTGTGGTTGTTATTGACAGTGATATTTGGCAGACGTTTGTACGGCCTCACAGGGATAAAGACGTGGCTTAATTTTAATGAAAGGGAGGTATGACAATGGCAAAGCATGAAACCCCCTTGCTCGATCAGCTTGAAAGCGGACCATGGCCGAGTTTCGTTTCGGACATGAAGCAGGAAGCCGAGGCAAGGGCAAAGAATGTCAACAATGTCGAATTCCAGATTCCCAGCGATGTTATTGAAGACTTGATGGGAGTCCTTGAGCTTTCCTACAAGGACAGGGAAACGCATTGGAAGCACGGTGGCATCGTTGGCGTGTTCGGATACGGCGGTGGCGTGATCGGTCGTTACTGCGACCAGCCGGAAAACTTTCCCGGCGTGGCCCATTTCCACACCATGCGGGTCAACCAGCCGTCCGGGCATTTTTACACAACGGAGTATCTCAAGCAGCTTTGCGATCTCTGGGAGTTCCGGGGCAGCGGACTGACCAACATGCACGGCTCCACCGGAGACATCATCTTCCTCGGCACCTTTACCCCCCAGCTCGAGGAGATCTTTTATGAAATGACCCACACGTACGATCAGGACCTGGGCGGATCGGGCTCCAACCTGCGAACCCCGTCTGACTGTATTGGCCAGGCCCGCTGCGAATATGCCTGCTACGATACCCAGGATCTGTGTACGCATCTGACCATGGAATACCAGGACGAATTGCATCGTCCGGCATTTCCCTATAAGTTCAAGTTCAAATTCGACGGCTGCCCCAACGGCTGCGTGGCCTCGATCGCGCGTGCGGACATGTCCTTTATCGGTACCTGGAAAGACGATATCCGCATCGATCAGGAAGCTGTCAAGGGCTATGTCAACGGCGATTTCAAACCCAACGGCGGTGCCCATGCCGGCCGCGACTGGGGTGCTTTTGACATTCAGAAAGAGGTCATTGATCTGTGCCCGACCGAGTGTATGCGCTATGAAAACGGCAAGCTCGAAATCGACAACAAGGAATGCAACCGCTGCATGCACTGCATCAATGTCATGCCGCGCGCCCTGCGCCCCGGCAAGCAAACCGGGTGTACCATCCTGGTCGGCGCCAAGGCGCCCATCTTGGACGGTGCCCAGATGAGCTCCCTGCTGCTTCCGTTTGTGGAAGTCAACAAGGAAAACGACTACCAGGAAATCAAGGATGTCATCGAATCCATCTGGGACTGGTGGATGGAAGAGGGCAAGAACCGCGAGCGCCTCGGCGAGCTGATGAAGCGTCAGGGCTTTCAGAAGCTGCTGGAGGTCACCGGTGTTGATCCGATTCCGCAGCACGTCCAGGAGCCGCGGCACAACCCCTACATCTTCTGGAAGGAAGAGGAAGTGCCCGGCGGTTTTGATCGAGACATTCACGAGTTCCGCAAACATCACCAGCGATAAGAAGGGGGTTGACCATGGCTTTTATATCTTCAGGATACGATCCCAACAATCCGATGAAGGATCGGATTACGGATATCGGACCAAGACATTATGAGGAGTTTTACCCACCGGTGATCAAAAACAACAAGGGCAAATGGCTGTATCATGAAATCCTGCAGCCCGGCGTCCTGGTACATGTTTCAGAAACCGGTGATGAAGTATACACGGTGCGCGTTGGCGGCGCCCGCCTGATGAGTGTCAGCTTGATCCGCGAAATCTGTGAAGTTGCGGACAAGCACTGCGGCGGTTACGTCCGCTGGACCACGCGGAACAACGTGGAGTTCATGGTTGACAGCAAGGACAAGGTCCAGCCGTTAATCGATGATCTCCAGAGCCGCAAGTTTGCCGGCGGCAGCTACAAGTTCCCGGTCGGCGGCACGGGCGCCGGAATTACCAACATCATTCACACCCAGGGATGGATCCACTGCCATACACCGGCAACAGACGCTTCGGGCCCGGTCAAAGGGGTCATGGACGAAGTGTTCAATGATTTCCAGGACATGCGGCTGCCGGCGCATCTACGGATTTCCCTGGCATGCTGCCTGAACATGTGCGGCGCCGTGCATTGCTCGGATATCGCTATTCTGGGCTATCACCGCAAACCGCCCATGATCGATCATGAATACATGGACAAGATGTGCGAGATTCCGCTGGCCATTGCGGCCTGCCCGACTGCGGCGATCAAGCCCAAGAAGGTCGAGATCGAAGGCAAGACGGTCAACAGCGTGGAGGTCAACAACAGCCGGTGCATGTTCTGCGGCAACTGCTACACCATGTGCCCGGGCCTGCCGCTGGCGGACAAGGAAGGTGACGGTATCGTGCTGATGGTGGGCGGCAAGGTCTCCAACCGGCTTTCCGCGCCCAAGTTTTCCAAGGTGGCCGTGGCATTTATTCCCAACGAGCCGCCGCGATGGCCCAAAACCGCGGAGACGATCAAGAAGATCGTTGATGTTTACGCTGCAGAGGCTAGGAAGTACGAGCGACTGGGCGAGTGGGCCGAGCGCATCGGATGGGAACGGTTTTTCGAGAAATGTGATCTCGAATTCACGCATCATCTTATTGACGATTTTCGTGACCCGGCATACTACACGTGGCGCCAGACAACGCAGTTTAAATTCTAGACCTGATTCGGGTACCGGAACGCCGGGCATAGAAAAGCGCGTTGCGGCGCGGTGCAAACCGCGCCGCAACGCCCCATTTAACATTATGAGGACATAGCGCTATGGCACTGGACTACGAAGAATCCAAACAGAAAATTATTGAAGGCCTGCAGAAAAAATCCAAATCCAAGTCCAAGTTTTATTTCAGCGATTTGGCCAAGATTCTGGATGCCAAACCCCGGGAAGCCAAAAAGATCGTCACCCAGATGATCAATGAGGGCATCCTGGAGTTCTGGTCAAGCGGCAGTACTTCCATGTACGGCTTGAAAGGTACCGGCAAGCAGGCCGGCGCTGAGCACGAAAACGAATAATAATGCATTGTTGACAGCCCCCGGTTTCGGCGGGCTGCACATGCCATTGGGCTTTATTTCGATTTTTACTACCGGGCCGGACTGTGCTTAATGAGGCCGAACCAATTGAGATTCCCCGGGTATTGATCGCCGGATTGCGCGGGGGATCCGGCAAGACGGTCGTGTCGATTGGCATGATTTCGGCTCTCAGCCGACTCGGTAAGCGTATCGCTCCCTTCAAAAAGGGCCCTGATTATATTGACGCAGGGTGGCTGGCCCTTGCGGCCGGTCGCCCGTGCCATAACCTGGACCCTTTCCTTTTTCCTGCCACAGGTTTGTGCGCATCCTTTTACAATGCTTCCCGGAAGACCGATCTGTCCGTGGTTGAAGGCAATCGCGGCCTTTATGACGGACTCGATACAGAAGGCACCACCAGTACAGCCTCGCTGGCAAAGATGCTTGGTGCCCCGGTGATTCTCTGCGTTGACTGCACCAAAACTACCCGGACCATGGCAGCAGTGGTGCTTGGCTGCCTGCATTTTGACCCGGAAGTCAATATTTGCGGCGTGATTTTAAACCGGGTTGCCGGCAGCCGGCACGAGCGGATTCTTCGGGCAAGCATTGAAACCTATTGCGGAATCCCCGTGCTTGGCACGGTTCCCAAGCTCAGCCAGGAGGACTTCCCGGAACGTCACATGGGTCTGATTCCCACGGTCGAGCATGAACTGGCCGCCAATGCCATTGATTCCGCCGCACAAATCGCCCGATCCCATATCGATCTGGACCGGGTGATCCAGATTGCGGATCGGGCCGCTGACAACCCGCTATGCCCGGAGTCCGCGCCCGCCGGCCTGCCCGAACACGGTTATGCTCTGCCCGACCGCGGCAAGACAGGAGGACGGGTGCGCATCGGCGTGGTACGGGATTCGGCTTTCCAGTTTTATTATCCCGAAAACCTGGCGGCCCTGCAGGCCGAAGGGGCGGAACTGGTTTTTGTCAGCCCGCTTGCCGACGAAGTCCTGCCGGAAGTGGATGCGCTTTACATCGGCGGCGGGTTTCCGGAAACCCATGCCCGGCAGCTGGCTGAAAATCTCAGGTTCCGCAATAGCGTAAGCAATGCCGCTGACTGCGGTCTGCCGATCTATGCCGAATGCGGCGGCCTGATGTATTTGGGCGAATCCCTGGTGCTGGATAATGCATACCCCATGGTCGGCGTCCTGCCGGTTGTATTCGGGTTTTCCCGCCGCCCCCAGGGGCATGGTTATACGATTGTCTCGGTTGAAGGCGCAAATCCGTATTTCTCCCCGGGCAGGGAGCTGCGGGGACATGAATTTCATTACTCCCGGGTCCTGGAATGGAAGGGCCGGGATTCGGATCTGCTGTTTTCCATGAAAAAGGGGCGGGGCATCGTGAACCAAAGGGACGGCTTGTGCTACAAAAACGTGCTGGCGACCTATACCCATATCCATTCCCTGGGCGCACCCGACTGGGCCGGGTCACTGGTGCAGGCGGCAGAGCGCTACAGGGGAAATTCCGTTTAAGCGCCTTGCTCGCATGAAATCAAAAAAAAGCCGTGTGCAGGTGGCGCTTTTGCACACGGCCTTTTTCGTTTTTTGCGCTTTTTCGGGCTTACGGTAAGCGCTTATAATATTTGTTATTCGCCTTCCTTGATGTGGCACTCGTTGCAGGCAACCGGGCCGTCCTGCTTTTTGTGGCAGGCCACGCAGTTGACATGAACGGCGGTGTAGTAGGAGTTCAATGCTTCTTCATCAGGCGGCGAACCCATGAAATCCTTGGGCTCTCCGGCGCCCTCGCCGCTGTGGCATTCAAAGCAGGTTTGCACGTCGTCTCCGGCCTCCAGGTCTGTCAGGGGTTCTCCGTTTTCGTCGTGATGACAGTCCCCGCAGCCGATCCCGTAACCGTCATCCGCGGTATGCTCCTGGTGGGAAAATTCGACAATCGGCATCCGGTGCTCTTCAAATGCTTTTTCATTTTTCATCTTGATGGTGTCCGGGACAGTTGTGCCCGCATAAAGTCCGGCTGCCAGAAATACCGCCAAGACACACGCGAGTGCAGACAAGATTCCTAAACGCTTTCTCATTGCTTCCTCCTTCGGAAACGGGTTAAAATATATCCTTTTATAAACGACTTTTTAGTTACTGCAGTAAAATATATGTTTATCAATTCAGCCCGCAGATGTCAACTACTTTTCGCGCCAGGCAGGACATTTGCATTTGCAGGGCGTGCACGGTTTCCGAGGCGTGTGCTGAAATGCGGCCTATTCCGGCTCCTCTTCAGTGTCCGGGACTTCCCGCTGTTTTCCGAAAACCCGTGCGCCGATAATACTGATTTCGTAAAGCACCATCAGCGGCATTGACAGCATGATCTGGGTGACCACGTCCGGCGGCGTGAGCAGCGCAGAGCCTGCAAAGAATATCAACAGGGCGTATTTCCGGTGTTTCTTGAGAAACGGCACCGTCACCAGCCCCAGTCGCGCCAGAAACGTGATCACGATGGGCAGTTCAAAAACCACGCCAAAGGCCAGCAGCAGCTTTGAGGAAAAGCTCAGGTATTCCCGCATGGAAGGCAGGGCCTGGATGTTTTCCGTTGCAAAGCTGAGCAGAAACTTAAATCCGAAGGGAAACACGATGAAATAACCGAACAGGGCGCCGCCGATGAAAAAAAAGGCCGAGACAAACACGATGGGAATCATCATCCGGCGCTCTTTTTTATACAGACCCGGGGCCACAAACATCCAGAACTGGTATATGATCACCGGGGCTGCCAACAGGAGCCCGGCCAGCAGCGAGACCTTCAGGTAGGTGAAAAACGCCTCCGGAATGCCGGTGAAAATCAGGGTTTCGCCTTCCTGCATCACGCGGAGCAACGGCCGGGTGAGGATTTGAAAGAGGCGTTCCTTGAAGATATAGGCGATCACAAAGCCGACAAATATGGCGATAAAACACCGGATCAGCCGGTCGCGCAGCTCCGTGAGGTGTTCGGTCAGCGGCAGTTTTTCTTCTTCATTCATGGTTCGGATCGTTTTCCCCGGTTTGTGAGTTGCGTTTCTGCTCGTCTGATGCCTGATCCGATTGCGATGACGACTTATCAGCCGGGCCTGCGGGTTGCTTCTGCGCGGTGGAATCGTCGCCGTATAAATCCTCGGGCCTTGTTGCCTGCTGGTTTTCCACCCGGTTGACATTCCGGGCGGCATCATCAAAAGGCTTTTTCACATCTTCAAAGGGTTTTTTCACGTCCTTTACTTCTTCGTCCATGGATGCCTTGAAA
Organism: Desulfobacterales bacterium; assembly: GCA_046537995.1. Taxonomy (GTDB): domain Bacteria; phylum Desulfobacterota; class Desulfobacteria; order Desulfobacterales; family Desulfosalsimonadaceae; genus Desulfosalsimonas. Next base: position 14,819 of record JBKHJS010000015.1, on the reverse strand, counting down.
TCCTGGGTGGCACTTTTGAACTCGTTTATGGCCTTTCCCAGCGATCGGGCCAGGTCCGGCAGTTTCTTGGGGCCGAATACGATCAGGGCAACGGCCAGGATCAGGATCAGTTCAGGCATGCCGATACCGAACATAAATTGTTCTCCTTATGAAATCCGAATTTGCTGTCGCGCCCCCTGCTTTCAGAGATGCGCGGCAATATGTTTGATTTCGGGAAAGATCAATTCCCTGCAGGCAAGCTTGCAGGCGTTGATGCTTCCCGGAATGCAAAAGACGGCCGTTTTGCCGATAATTCCCGCGGCCGCCCGGGACAGCAGCGCTGCAGAGTCGATTCTTTCAAAGCTGAGCTGGGTAAACAATGTTGCAAACGCGCCCATTTTCTTGGAAAACATGGGCTCCAGGGCCTCTATGGTCACATCCGCAGAACTGATTCCGGTTCCGCCGGTCAGGATCATTGCATGCAGATCATGCTCGCCGATACTGTCTGCAACGGCTTTTGCGATTATACGGGAGTTGTCTGCAATGACCCGGTAGACAGCCACCCGGTGACCTTCTTTTTCCGCCTGTTTTTTTATCCACTGGCCGCTTTTGTCGTCTTGTTCGCTACGGGTGGAGGAAACCGTGATAATGCCGGTGCGGATAACCTCCGGTGCATTGTGCAGATGCTGTTTTTTCCCCATGGTCCAATAAATCCGTCAGTCTGTATGGAACCTAAATTGAGCGTTTCAGATTTTTAAAAGCAATTCATTTTTTCAGGCTGTCACCAGGTCCACCCGGTCGGTGCCGTCATGCTCGGAAACCAGCACGTTGACAGCGTCCGCGCGCCGGGTATCCACGAACCGGCCCACGTAATCGGCCTGTATGGGCAGTTCCCGGTGTCCCCGGTCAATGAGAACGGCCAGTTCGATTCGCTCCGGCCGGCCGAAGTCGATGATCGCATCCAGGGCCGCCCGGATGGTGCGGCCGGTATAAAGCACGTCATCGATGAATATAATCTGTTTGCGGTTGACGTTGAAATCAATCCGGGTGGAGCGGACCTCGGGCTGATGGGAAATTCCGGTCCAGTCATCCCGGTAGAGGTTGATGTCCATGTCTCCGGTGGGCACATCCGCAGACCCGATGCCGGCAATCCGCTCCCGGATGCGCCTGGCCAGGTAAACCCCCCGCGTATGAATGCCCACAAGTGCCAGGTTTGCCGGGTTTTCCCGGGAGTCCATGATCTGCCGGGCCAGCGTGTCGAGCATGCTGCTGATTTCTGCGGCATCGCAAATGGTTTTGCGGTTGCTCATCGATTTTTCCTTTTTTCGTTCCTTTGCCCCGGTTCTGCCGGGGTGCCGGAAGCCTGTGTGCCACAAAAACGATTGAAAATAAACGCAGTGTATACTATGGCTGCCGATAAGATCAAGATTTTGTTTTTTTGGAGACAAGATGCATCTTTCCTGCAGCGGGGTGATTTTGGCCGGGGGGCGGAGCTCCCGCTTTTCCGGCGAAAACAAGGCCTTTTTCGACCTGGGCGGCAGTCCCGTGATTCAGCCCGTGATTGCGCTTTTCCGGGAAATGTTTTCCGAAACCCTGCTTGTGACCAATACGCCGGTGCCGTATCTGCAGTGGGATGCGGCCATTGTCACGGATATATTTTCCGTGAAAAGCTCCCTGACCGGCATCCATGCCGGGCTTTTTTACGCTCAAACCCCGTATATTTTCGTGGCGGCCTGCGATACGCCGTTTATCCGCAAATCCGTGGTGGAACTGGTTTTATCCGAAATCGAACCGGGAACTGCCGCGGTGATGCCCGAAACCCCCGCCGGCACGGAACCCCTGTTTGCCGCCTATGCAACCGAAGCCCTGCCCGTGGTGGAGCATAATATCCGCCGGGAAAAGCTGAAAATCCAGCGGGTATTTCAAAGGCTCCGGGTCAAAAAAATCCCGGCAAAGCGGGTAATGGAAGTGGATCCGGAGTTGGACACGTTTTTCAATATCAATACCTCCGCGGACCTGGAAGCGGCCCGGGCGCGGGTGGATCCCAAATCATCGGCCACACACGGCAGGGATTAAAACGCAAGGAGACACGGTTATGGATCAGAACCGACTAATTGAGAAAATCAAGGCGTACCCGGAATACCACAGGGTTGGAATGATACTTACCCATCACGGCGTGGTGCGGGCTACATCCCGGGACGGCCGGCCGGTCTCCGGGGTGCGCCTGGAGGTAAAACACGAGCAGGTTGCCGGTATAATTGCATCCGAGAAGCAAAGCCCCGGAATCGTGGAGATACTGGTGGAATTCACCGATAAGTCCGAGCTGGCCGTGGGCGAGGATATCATGCTGATTGCAGTGGCCGGCGATTTCCGGGAAAACGTGCTTTCCTGCATGTCCCGCATGATTGATGCGGTCAAGCAGCTGGTGACCACCAAGACGGAAAATTTTGCATAAACCTTCAATGACCTCAATTTAGGAATGAGAAAAAGGTCAACGGAGTAATTTCATGTCCGAGTTCAGTCATATGGATGAAAAGGGTCGGGTGCGCATGGTGGACGTGGGCGGCAAGGGCGTGACCGCCCGGCGTGCGGTTGCCCAAAGCAGGGTCTTTATGCGGGCCGATACCTTTGAGAAAGTTTCGGAAAACCGGAGCCGAAAGGGCAACGTCCTGGAAACCGCCCGGATTGCCGGGATCATGGCAGCCAAGCAGACCCACCTGCTGATTCCCATGTGTCATCCGATCCAGATCCGGCACGTGCAGATTGATTTTTACCCGGATGCCGAATCCGGGTCTTTGCGCATCGAGGCCGCCGCAGAGGCCGAGGACCGAACGGGCGTGGAAATGGAGGCCATGATGGCAGCTTCTGTGGCCGCATTGACGATATACGACATGTGCAAGTCCCATGACCGGGAAATGGTGATATCCGATGTGTGCCTGCTGGAAAAATCCGGCGGGAAAAGCGGCCATTACGTGAGAAACCCGGATTTGCAGGACCCGGAGGCCTGATGCAAAATCCGGGAAGGGGACGTACATGACGGTATCCGTGGAGATTCTGTATCTTCTGGCCGGCCTGGGCGGCGGGGCGCTGATGGGCCTGGCGGCCGGTTTTCTGATTTTTTCCAGGCGGGCCCGGTTTTTGGAGCGCCAACAGCGGCAGGAACTCGCCGGAGAAGTTACCCGGCCGGTGCTCGACGCCCTGGAAAGGTTTGAGCGCCAGGTACAGACCATGGAGCAGGGCCGGCAGAATGCCTATGGCGGGCTTTCCCGGCAGGTGGAAACCCTGGCCCGGACCCAGCAGGACCTGCAGCGGGAAACCGGAAGGCTCGTCCAGGCGCTAAGGCAGCCCCAGGTGCGGGGGCGGTGGGGGGAGCTCACCCTGCGCCGGGTGGCTGAGATCTCGGGCATGCAAAATCACTGTGATTTTTATGAGCAGGCCGCAGCCCGGGGCGAAGAAGGAATGCTGCGGCCGGACATGGTGGTCCGGCTGCCCGGCCAGAGGCAGATCGTTATTGACGCCAAGGTCCCGCTTACAGCCTACCTGGATTCCCTGGAGACCGATTCGGACGAACAGACCCGCAAGCAGGCAGACCGTCATGCCGAGCTGGTCCGCTCCCATATTACCCGGCTTGCCCAGAAATCCTACTGGCGGCAGTTCGAACCCACCCCGGAGTTTGTGGTGCTTTTTATGCCGGGGGAAAATTTTTTCAGTGCGGCGCTTTCCAGGCAGCCCGGCCTGATCGAGGAGGGCGCGGGCAGGGGCGTGATTCTGGCAACGCCCACCACCCTGATTACCCTGCTGAAAACCGTGGCATATGCATGGCGGCAGGAATCGGCCGTGGAAAACGCCCGCGAAGTCAGCCGCCTGGGAAGCGAGCTCTACAACCGCTTATACGGCATGATCGGACATTTTAATTCCCTGGGCCGGGAGTTGGACAAAAGCGTGGCCGCCTTTAACCGGACAGTGGGGTCCCTGGAACGGCGGGTGCTGGTATCGGCCCGGAGGTTCCGGGAACTGGGCGTGGTTCAGTCCGACCGGCAAACCATGGACGCGCCGGGCTATATTGACAATAAACCGCGGCAAATGGAGACGGGGGAAGCCGATGAGACTGAAGACACCTGAAGCCGCGGGCGTCCTGACCGGGCTGGCCGCCCTGCTGATGTTTTTTTTGCCGGTACAGCCTGTATTTTGCGCGCAGATCACGCGCGTTTCAGTTGAGAATTATCCGGCGTTTGCCGATGATTTGGCCTTTGACGGGCTGGATCGTGCAATTGCGGCCAGTATCGCCTATTACAAAAAACTGCCGGATTCCCGCGAGTTTAAATTCGGCCCGGATACGTATACGGCCGATGAACTGGCTGCCGGACTGCAGCGGTTTAAGGAGTTTGTCAAAACCCGGCCCGCCCAGTGGGAACTTAAAAGATTCTTGAAAAAACACGCCCGGGTGTATGCGTTTGAAAAGCAGAACCGGCCGGTCCGGGTGTTGTTTACCGGTTATTATGAACCCGTGCTTGCCGGCAGTCCCCGGAAAAGCGAAAAATACCCGTACCCGGTATATGCGCGGCCCCGGGATCTTGTGCAGATTGATCTGGCGGATTTTGACCGGCAATGCAGCAAAAAAACCGCGATCGGGCGGAGTGCCGGCAATCGCGTGGTGCCTTATTATGACCGCCAAACCATTGAAACCACGGATGTCCTGGAATCGCGCGCAGAGGTCATTGCCTGGGTGGCGGATCCGGTCAAGCGGTTTTTCCTTCACGTGCAGGGCTCGGGCCGGATTGTATTTGAAAGCGGGCGCATCTGCCGGGTGAATTATGATATCACCAACGGCCGCCCCTACCGCAGCATCGGCAAATATTTAATCGACAAGGGGAAAATCAGCCGGGAAGAGATGTCCATGCAGGCAATCGGCGATTATATCCGCGGGCATCCGGATGAAATGCAGGAGATCTTTTTTTACAATCCCAAATACGTGTTTTTCAAGAAGGCACAGGGCGGGCCTTCCGGGTCCCTGGGCGTGGAACTGACCCCGGGGCGCTCTGTCGCCCTGGATCAGGAAATCACCCCGTCCGGCGCGCTGCTGCTTGTTTCGGCAGAAAAGCCGGTCGGCGACGGCACGGGCGGAGTGGATCACTGGCAATCATTTTCCCGGTTCATGTGCAGCCAGGATACGGGAAGCGCCATCCGCGGTCCCGGGCGGGCCGATATCTTCTGGGGCAGCGGCGAATATGCCGAACTTGCCGCCGGCTACATGAAACACCGGGGCCGGCTGTATTTCCTGGTCATCGACCCGTATGCCAGACCCCCGATCCCCGGCAGATAGAACAAATCCTTTTGTCCCAAACAAAATCGGTATCGGTATCGGGATCGAAATCGAAATCGGAGAAAAAATACCGATTCCGATAATGACAACGAGCCCGACCAGGCAACGAAACGTTGGTTGATTGCCATGGTTTTTCCAGTTGGTTGCGCCCTGCAAAAGATTGTAGCTTCCCGGATTTTCGCAGGGCCGGGACGGCGGGGTAGTTTGCGCATATGCCGTCCGCTGGCGCGCCCGATGCATCTGCGCAAACTACCCCGCCGTCCGCCCCTGGCCAGACCCCGCGACACGTTTCCCCCATATATCACCGGAAGGATTCAAACATCCGGGTATTCAAAGACAAATCCTTGGAATTGGGGCACCCTGAAAAGGGCCTGATGCGGAACCCGGCCCGAGTGCAGCGACATGCGGTTGTCCCGTCAAGCGAAGCACGCGGCTCGGCGGTGAAGCATTTTCTCCAGGCTTGTTGCTTGCCCGGGGTTCAAGTCTCTGCCGGGCGGGTGGCGGATTCGAAGATCATCAGCGCGCCGCCGAGCAGGGCCATTGCCCCGGATGCGGCAAACAGGGCCGGGGCGCCGATGATGTCGAAAAAATAGCCGTTGGCCATAAACCCCGCCATGATGCCCAGGCCGTAGGTCACGGCATTGTTGACCGCCTGGCCCATGGTCTTGGTCTCGGGCGGGGTGAGCTTGTCAATGTATAAGATGCTGGCCACGTGAAAGGCGCCGTAGGAAAACGCGTGGAGCAGCTGGGTAAAGAGAATCACCCAGGCGGCCCCGGAGCCCGCCAGAACCAGCCACCTGATCCCGGTGAGGACAAATGCGGCAATCAATACCCGCTCGTGGGAAAACCGCCGGAAAATCGGGACCGAATATACCATGATGCCGATTTCCGCCAGCACTGCCAGCGCCCAGGCAAACCCGATAAACGTGGAGTTAAACCCGATGTTTTCCAGGTGAATCGAAAAAAAACCGTAATACGTGCCGTGACTGGCCAGCATCAGGAAGGCTGCGATCAGAAATATTACCACGCGCCTTTGCAAAAGGCTCCTGGCGCCCGCGGAAAAGGAAAGCTGCTGCCGGCCTCCGGCGGTGCGCGGCACGTTTAAGGCCAGCAGCGACTGGATCAGGCTGCCGCAGAGAATGAGCATGATGATGATATCCGCGGAAAATGCGTCAATGGCCCGGCCCACTGCCGTAACCATGATGATGAAGCTGATCGATCCCCATGCCCGCAGCCGTCCGTAACGGTTTTTCTCCGTGTCGAGCAGGTCCATGGAAAACGATTCCAGAAAGGAGATCAGGGGCGCATAAAAAATCCCGTAGAAGCCGGTAATGGCCAGCATGAACCAGAAATCGGTGGTCAGCAGGTAAAACGCCCATATGGCCGTGCTGGTAAAATGGCAGAAGATGAAAATCGGCCGGCGGATGGCAAAACGGTCCGCGATCGCACCCCAGATCAGCGGGAAAAGGGCGGTGGCCAGGGTGCGCAGCGCAGAGATGGTGCCGATTTCAAAACCGGAAAATCCCAGGTGATAACAGTAAAGGTTGAAATAGGGCAGGTAGATCCCGAGTATTGCGAAATAAATAAAATACAGGCTGCTCAGTGACCACTTGACAGGCATTTGAGAAACATGTTCCGGAATTTATCGCGTTTCTGAGGATCCGGAGGCAACCGGCTCGTCTTCGATCTCTGGATGCGGCACCGGCGGGCCGGGTGTTTCATTGCCCAGCATTACCGCAAGCCATCGGGTTTCCGGGTTGCTTTCCATGGCGATCTTAAAGATCATGGTCAGCGGCACTGACAGGAGCATGCCCACCGGCCCCAGCACCCATCCCCAGAAAACCAGGGAGAGAAATACAACCAGCGTGGAAAGTCCCAGCCCGCTGCCCATGAAGCGGGGCTCAAGAAAGTTTCCAATGGCGGCGTTGACTACAACGAACCCGGCTGAGCAAAGCGCTGCCGGCCAGAGTCCCAGCTGGGCCAGGGCCAGCAGGATGGGGGGCACGGCGGCGATGATCGAGCCGATATTGGGCACGTAATTGAGCAGAAACGCCAGCAGTCCCCAGAGCAGGGCAAAATCCAGGCCCAGAACCGACAGCCAGATCCAGATCAACAGGCCGGTCAGCACGCTGAGCAGGGTTTTGATGGCCAGGTACCGGTTGACGCTCCGGGTAAAGCGCCTGTAGTTGTAAAGGGATTTTTCCGGGGCCTTGAATGCGTTGCGGATTTTTTCAGGAAATCCGGCTGCCTCCAGCAGGATGAAAATCACGGTGAGTATGATCAGAAAGGCGTTGGTCAGCACGCCGCTCAGGCCGGTCAGGGTGCGGGCGGCCATCTGCATGGCCATGCCGGGATCCAGGTAATCGCGGACCATCTGTTCGCTGACATTTATCCCGCGGGCATTGAGCCAGGAGATCAGTTTTCTCATTTCCTCCATCAGGTTTGACTGGTAAGAAGGCAAAGCAGCGGTGAACTGGGCCACGGATCCGCCCAGAAACTGGACCAGGAGCGTGCCCAGCGCCAGAATGAAAGCCATGATCAATGCAATGGAAAGAACTTTTGGCACCCCTTTTTCCTGCATCCAGAACATGGGCGGGGTAAAAATGATGCCGATGAACACCGAAAGCAGAAACGGCACCAGTATTCCTGCAGATGCGCGCATGCCCGCGACAATGAGCACAAAGCATGCCGCACCGATTAAAAATCGGATTTCCCGGGATAAGATGTTGGGAGTTTCCATGGCGCCTGTCCGGTATTCAGCGGTTTTATGCGTTCACTCACAGACTTTTGTTTATCAGAAAGCCTGCCGGCAGACAAGCATGATGTGCTGCGCTTGACATCCGGGGCCGGATCACTTATTACCCTTCACAAGGGCCTGCCGGTATTGCGGCATGGCCGAGCGTAACCCTGGTTTTCCAGCACATGGATGGATAAAGAGGAGAGACCCGCATGATTCAAAGGAAAATTCCGCTGGCGGTGTGTTTGGCCGCCCTGATGGCTCTTTTGGGCGTAAATGCGGCCCTGGCCGGCCCGGATGCCGCAGGGGAGCCCGCGGGCGTGGTTAAGCATCCGGAGCATGATTTCGGCAGTGTGTATGCAGGCACGGATATTACGCATAAATTTAATATTGAAAATACCGGTGATGCCCCCCTGCACCTCAAGTCGGTGCGCAGCGGGTGAGGATGCACCACGGTCGGCAAAACCGATCAAATCCCCCCGGGCGGGCAGGGATACGTCAAGGTCAAGCTCAAAACGAGCCTTTCAGATGGCGGCAGGAAATTAAGCAAAACGGTTACCGTAACAACCGACGATCCGAACAATTCCCGGCTGCGGCTGATGATCTCCGGAAAAGTCAAGCCGTATATCACCGTTGAGCCCCGCCGGGTGGTTTTGCGCGGCAGTGCCGGCGAAAAGGTTTCCGAGACCGTCCGGATCATCCCGCAGACGGATGACACTTTTCATATCAGGGATGTTTCAGCAGTACGGGGCAAGGATGTGCGTTATACCCTGGAAGAGGTTGAAGAATCCGGGAAAAAGGGCTACGCTTTGTACCTGGAAAATCGGAAAAAGACCCCGGGCCGGTATCACGATTCCATTCACGTGAAAACCGACAGTGATGTGGCCGAAAGAATTACCATCCCGGTGGCCGGTGTAATTACGGCCTCGGAAGATCAGGAGAAACAGCAATAGTATGCGGGACTTCAGGGTGATCGCCTTTGACTGCGACGGCGTGATGTTTGACACGCAAAAGGCCAACCGCACTTATTACAATGATATCCTGGCGCATCTGGGCAAGCCGCCCATGACAGACCAGCAGTTCGCCTATTGCCAGATGGCCACCGCAGACCAGGCCGTGGCCTACCTGGTTCCGGATGAAAACGAGTTTGCCGCGGCCCAGGCGTTTCGCAAAAAACAGGGCTACGGCCCCTATATCCGGTATATGCAGATGGCCCCGGACCTGGTCGATGTGCTGGCATGGTGCCGCCCCGGCCTGAAGACCGCGGTTGCCACGAACCGGGCCGATACCATGAACCGGGTGCTGGAGGAACACGGGCTGGACGGGTATTTCGATCTCGTGGTCACCGCCCTGGACGTGGAAAATCCCAAGCCCCACCCGGAGCAACTGCTTCGGATTATCGATGCGTTCGGTGTGCGGCCTGAGGAAGTGCTTTATATCGGCGATTCTTCGGTTGACCAGGAAGCCGCCCGGGCCGCCCGGGTCGTGCTGGCGGCATGCTGCAACCGCGATATGGCAGCCGACTACCATATTGACCGGCTCGGCGAGATCAAGGCCATTGCCGCCGGCCCCGCATGATGACAAAAACGTATCACCCATCCGGATAACAGCCCATGACCGAGCAAAACCGCATCTATCTCATCGACGGCAGCACTTATATCCACCGGGCGTATCACGCCATCCGGGGACTTTCCACCTCCCGGGGATTTCCCACCAATGCCGCCTACGGCTTTGCCCGGATGCTCATCAAGCTCGTTCACGACCGGGATCCGGCATATGTGGCCATGGTGTTTGACAGCCGCGGGCCGACATTCCGCCACGATCTCTACCCGGATTACAAGGGGCACCGGCCCGAGATGCCCGAGGACCTGGCCATGCAGATTCCGGTCATCCACGAGATCACCAGGGGCTTTAATATCCCCGTGATCATGCAGGAAGGCTACGAGGCAGACGACCTGATCGGTACCCTGGCCCGTCAGGCAGAGGAAATGGGATATGATGTGGTCATGGTCACCGGGGATAAGGATATGATCCAGCTTATCACCGATCGGGTCCATATGTGGGATCCCATGAAAGACGAGGCCACGGACCGGCAGCGGGTGATTGAAACCCGGGGCGTGGAGCCGGCGCAAATGCTCGATGTACAGGGTCTTTCCGGGGATGCCACGGACAATATTCCGGGCGTGCCGGGCATCGGCCCCAAGACCGCCACCAACCTGATCAAGGCCTACGGCAGCATGGACAGCCTGTATGAGCGGCTCTCGGAGATCACCGCAGCCAAGCAGCGGGGAAAACTGGCTGAAAACCGGGAACAGGCCTTTTTAAGCCGGAAGCTGGCAAAAATCGTCACGGATGCCCCGGTCCAATTGGATTTGCAGGCACTTGCCCGCAGGGACCCGGATCACAACCGGCTCGCCCTGCTGTTCCGGGATCTGGAATTCCGCCGTCTCCAGGAGCAGTACCCCGTGGTTTCGGATCTTTCCGCCAAGGACTACCAGGGAATCCGGGACGAAGCCGCCCTGGATGCGCTCCTGGAAAAACTCCGAAAGGCCGGCTGTTTTGCCCTGGACACGGAGACCACATCCACCGAGGCCATCCGTGCCGACCTGGTGGGACTTTCCTTTGCCGTGGCCGAAGAACAGGCGTTTTACGTGCCGTGCGGGCATACCAGCGCGGATGCCGACCCGCAGCTTTCGCGCGATTTTGTTTTGCAAAAGCTCCGGCCCGTGCTGGAAGATCCCGGTATTGAAAAGGTCGGCCAGAACATCAAGTACGACTGGACCGTGCTTCGCCGCTACGGCGTGAATCTGGCCGGGGCGGTTTTTGACACTATGCTGGCTTCCTACCTGCTCAGCCCGGAAAAGCGGGCCCACTCCTTAAACCAGATCGCCATGGATTATCTGGATCACAAGATGATCACCTATGATGAAGTGGTGGCCCGGGAAGGCGGCAAGCTGGAGACATTTGCCGAGGTGCCGGTGGAAAAGGCGATCGTGTATGCCTGCGAGGATGCGGACATCACCCTGGCGGCATACCATAAACTGGCCCCCATGCTGGCATCCGCCGGGCTGGACCGGCTGATGGCAGATATCGAGATGCCGCTGGTGCCGGTGCTGCTGAAAATGGAGGAAACCGGCATCCGGGTGGATCGGGACCGCCTGGCCGCCATGTCCAAGGACCTGGCAGCCGAACTCGAGCGCATCGAGGCCGATATTTACACCCTGGCCGGAGAGGCGTTCAACATCAATTCCTCCCAGCAGCTGGGCCGGATCCTGTTTGACAAGCTCAATCTGCCCACTCAGAAAAAGACCAAGAAAAAAACCGGGTACTCCACGGACGTGGAGGTATTGACCGCCCTGTGCCGGCATCATGAGCTGCCCGTGCTGGTGCTGCGCCACCGGGGGCTTTCAAAACTCAAGTCCACATATGTGGACGCCCTGTTCGACCTGATCAACCCGGACACAGACCGGATTCACACCTCGTTTAACCAGACCGTGACTGCAACGGGCCGGTTGAGCAGTTCAAACCCCAATCTCCAGAATATTCCCATACGTACCGAAGCGGGCAAAGACGTGCGCCGGGCCTTTATCCCGAAAGCGGGTTGGTATTTTGTTGCAGCAGACTATTCCCAGATCGAGCTTCGCCTGCTGGCCCATTATTCGCAGGATGAAATCCTGATCGAGGCGTTTGCAAACAACGAGGATATCCACGCCCGGACAGCGGCAGAGGTGTTTATGACCGATGCGGCCAGCGTATCCAGTGAACTCCGGCAGCAGGCCAAGACGATCAATTTCGGCATCATCTACGGCATGGGCCCGTATTCGCTTTCCAAGGAACTGGGCATTACCCAGAAAATGGCGCGCACCTATATCGACCACTATTTTGACCGGTACCGCGGGGTCAAGGCGTTTATTGACCAGACAATTGAACAGGCGCGCGAGAAAGGGCGGGTCAGCACGGAATTCGGCCGGATTCGCTATATTCCGGATATTAACAGTAAAAATGCCAATATGCGGGGGATCGCGGAGCGCGCCGCAGTGAATACGCCCATTCAGGGAACGGCGGCTGATCTGCTGAAAATGGCCATGATCCGGGTGGATGCGGCGTTGTGCGAAAAAGGGTTCAAGTCCGCCATGCTGCTCACGGTGCATGACGAGCTGATTTTTGAAGTCCCGGAAGATGAGGTGGGCCCGCTGCAGGAACTGGTCCGGGGGATCATGGAAGACATTGCCGATCTGGCCGTGCCCCTTAAGGTCAACGTGTCTGTGGGCCGGGACTGGGCAGCGGTCCATTAAACCGCCCCCGCTCAGTGCCCGCCGGTGTCTTCCCCGCTGCCTTGCTTTTTGTCATCTTTGACCGATTTTTCCACGGTGGCGTAAATGTTGCGGAAATGATCGTGGAAACTGGTCGGAGAGATGTTGCCCATCTCGATGAATTTTACCACGATTTCCTTGACGGTCTTGAGTATCATTTCATCCTGTTTCATGGGCTGCGGCCTTGTTGTATTTGCCGGATTTGTTTTGTTGTCTGCGTGCCCTCTGCAGCAGGCTTTCATGTGCCTGGATAATATCACGTGGAATTTATATCAGAAACCGGGGCCGGGCGCAATTGCTTGACAGCGCCTGCAGCCTGGATTAAAAATGAAACTTTCGCAGCAAATTGCGGAATTGCTTTTGAATTGAAAACGCCGCCGCCGGCGGCGGCGGCCTCTACATTGAAAACACGGCTGCGGCCGCATTGAGTTGTCAAAATGAAAAACGGAACCAAGATCGGACGCAATGATCCCTGCCCCTGCGGCAGCGGAAAAAAATACAAAAAGTGCTGCATGGGCCGTCAGACCGAAAAGCCGGTTGATCTCCGGAAGTGGTACAAGCAGAAGTACAATATCCGGCTCAAGGAGTCAAAGGATATCGAAGGCATTCGCGAGGCCGGGCGCCTCGTGCTCGAAAGCCTGGATCGGGTGGAAGCCGAGATCCGGGCAGGGATCACCACCGAGGACATCAACTCAGTTGTGCACGAACACGCAGAAAGCTGCGGGGCGGTTCCAGCGCCGCTGAACTACCGCGGCTTTCCCAAGAGCGTATGCACATCTGTAAACGAAGTGATCTGCCACGGCATCCCCGGGGAATACGAGCTCAAAGATGGCGATATCATCAACGTGGATGTCACGCATATTTATAAGGGATATTATGCGGATGCCAGCAAGACGTTTTTTGTGGGCACCCCGGGTGCGGATGCGCAGAAAATCGTCCGGGTGGCATCCGAGAGCCTCAAGGCTGCCATTTCAATGCTTGCACCGGATCACACCATCGGGGATATCGGCTGGGCGATCCAGAGCTGTGCCGAGCGCCAGGGCTGTTCCGTGGTCAGGGAGTTCGTGGGCCACGGCGTGGGCTTTGAGTTCCATGAACCGCCCCAGGTGCCGCACTACGGCAAGAAGGGCGAGGGCATCCCATTGGTGCCGGGCATGGTTTTTACGGTGGAGCCGATGATCAACCTGGGCACGCCCAGGCTTTTTGTCCAGGACGACGGCTGGACCGCGGTGACTGCGGACCAGAAGCTGTCCGCCCAGTTTGAGCAGACATTTCTCATTACCGAAGACGGGTATGAAAGCCTGACGCCCTATCCCCTATGACACCGGGCCAGAACCAACTCCCTCCTGTTTCGACAAGGCGTATAAACGACTTGTTTGTGCTTTTTGCAACGGGTATCATCATCAGGAAATGCCGGAGCGGAGTGGTTATGTTTGAATTTGCGGGCATATCTGCATGTTTGGATTATTCCCCGGCCTGTGGCGGCGAAAACGCGGAAAGGCAAAGTCATGTCAGAGTCTGAAAATGCCGTGCTGGGCAACCCCCTGCCTGCAGTCGATGATCGGCAGGGCGATCGGGTGCCGGAGCGGGCCCCGTTTGTGGTGGACGCCCATGTTCACGTGTTTCCGGAGGGGGTCTTTTCCGCCCTGTGGAAATGGTTTGATGCCCATGCGTGGCCGGTGCGCTACCGGATGCCGGCCCGGGACCTGCTTGATTTTCTGCTTGACCGCGGGGTGGGCCACGTGGTGGCCATGCAGTATGCCCACAAGCCGGGCATCGCTCGGGAACTCAACAATTTCATGACCGATCTGTGCTCTTCTGCCGGCGACCGGGTGACGGGTCTGGCAGCGGTGTTTCCCGGCGAGCCGGGTGCGGCCGAAATCCTTTACCGGGCCTTTGACGCCGGACTTGCCGGTGTCAAGCTTCATGCCCATGTGCAGTGTTTTGATATAAACGGTCCGGAAATCGATGAAATTTACCGGGTGTGCGCCGAGGCGGAAAAACCCCTGGTTATCCACGCCGGCCGGGAGCCCAAGAGCCCGGCCTATGCATGCGATCCCTACGAAATCTGCGGGGCGGAAAAAATCCGCCGGGTCCTGGATGCACATCCCGGGCTCAAATTGTGCGTGCCCCACCTGGGGGCGGATGAATTTGCGGCGTATGCAGAGATGATTGACACGTATGACAATTTATGGCTGGATACGGCCATGGCGGTGACCGATTACCTGCCCATGGATAATCCGGTGCCCCTGTCGCAGCTGCGCTCAGACCGGATATTGTACGGCTCGGATTTTCCCAATATCCCGTACGCCTGGGACCGGGAATTAAAAGAACTGGCTGCAGCCGGGTTTCCCGGGGATCGGCTGGAGAAGATGCTGTGGAAAAATGCCAGGGAGTTTTTTGATCTTCAAATTTGATCAGCCTGTAAAAAGTCTTTTTTACAGGCAGTGTTAAGTTTTAAGTGATT
>JBKHJS010000096.1:0-8911 GCA_046537995.1 Desulfobacterales bacterium | reverse complement strand
GGCGGCCGCAGTAATATTGCTGCTTCCGGTGCGGGGCGCCTGCGATCAGTGGCAAAGCGTTACCCGCATGATCGGCAGCCGGGACGCAGTGGCGGTGGCCACGCCTGAAGGCAAACTGCTGTATGCCAAACATGGTGAAAAACCCCTTGTCCCAGCCTCCGCCCTCAAGCTGCTCACCGCCGGTACCGCCCTGTCCCATCTCGGAGCCGATTTCCGGTTTGCCACGGAATTTTACCTGACCGGCGACAATGACTTGGTAATCAAGGGATACGGCGATCCCCTGCTGGTCTCCGAGCAGGTGGCCGCGATTGCAGAAATCCTTGCCGACCGGATCAATGAAATTCACGACATTATCCTGGATGACAGTTATTTTAAGACCCCCATAGAGATACCGGGCACGCACGCGGATTCCACCCAGCCCTATGATGCGCCCATCGGCGCCTTGTGCGTGAATTTCAACACGGTTAATTTCAAAAAGGTCAACAATGCGTACCTCAGCGCCGAACCCCAGACCCCCCTGCTGCCCACTGCACGCAGGCGGATACGCGGACGCGGGGTTGATTCGGGCCGGATTCTGCTTTCCGCCCGGAAAAACGAGAACCTGATATACGCCGGAGAGCTCTTTGCCTATTTTCTGGCAGAACAGGGGATAATACCGAAGGGGCAAATCCGCCCGGGGCGGGCGGACCCGCAGGCAGACCGGCTGGTATACCGGCACAAGTCCGAATTTTTGCTCACCGAGGTCATTGCCGGGCTCATGGAACATTCCAGCAACTTTATTGCCAACCAGGTTTTGGTCCGCACGGGCGCAGCGGTGTACGGCCCGCCCGGCACCCTGGAAAAAGGCCTGCGCGCGCTCAACACCTACGCCCGTAGCGTGCTGGACATATCCCCCACGGTCGTGGAGGGCTCGGGCATCTCCCGGCGCAACCGGATGACAGCGCAAATGTTTATACCCCTGCTGGCAGATTTTGCCCCGCATTTTTTCCTGCTTTCCGAAAAAAACGGCATATTCTGCAAGACCGGCACCCTGGACGGAATTCGGACCCGGGCCGGATACATTGCAAAGGACGGAAAACCCTACCCTTTTGCCGTGCTCATCAATACGCCGGGCAAATCCGCAGAACCGGTGGTGGAAGAAATTGCATCAATTGTGCGGGAACTGAAAAAATAGGCTGCAGGCGGTAAAAATCTGCATTTGAGCGGGCTTTGCGCGGCAAGGCTATAGCGCGGGTTCCTCGCCGCTGGTGATAAAGGCGTAGGCATTGTGGTTGTGGATGGACTCGTAGTTTTCCACGCCCACGGCAAACCAGGTGATGTTTTTGTCCTCCTGGAGCCCCAGTGCGATATCCCGGGCAATATCCTCGACAAACTTGGGATTGGTAAAGGCTTTTTCAGTGACGTATTTCTCATCCGAGCGCTTCAAAACGGAGTAGACATCGCAGGAGGCGGCATTTTCCACCAGTTCGACCATGTCCTCGATCCAGATGAATTTTTTAAACCGCGTGCTCAAGTAAACTTTGCCCCGCTGGTTATGGGCGCCGCACTCGCTGATTTCCCGCGAGCAGGGGCAAACCGAGGATACCGGAACCACCACCTCTGAGACCAGGTCCACCTTGCAGCTGGAATTCACCGAGCCGATAAACCGGCAGGTATAGTCCATCAGCCCCGGGGACTGGCTGACAGGTGCCTGCTTTTCGATAAAAAACGGGAATGTAACCTCGATGTGGGCGGATTCGGCATCCAAGTGGGATTTCATCCGGGTGAGAATATCCGAGAAGGTTTTTAAGGACAGCTTGGGGCGAAACAGGTGCAGCAGCTCGACAAAGCGGCTCATGTGCGTTCCTTTGGATTCGTGCGGCAGGTCCACGTACATGTTGATCGAAGCAACTGTGTATTGATGGCCCTTATTGCGATCCAGCACCGTAACCGGATACCGCAGCCCCTTGATGCCGACCTTGTTGATGGGAATATTGCGGTAATCGCGCTCGCTCTGCACGTCCTTCATGGTTCGCTGTATTTTCAGGCGCCGCAGTTCCGCCTCGGTATCATCACCAATCATTTTCGTCAAACCGTATGGTCCATATTTCATCGAAATTGGCCGGTCAATTGGTCCGGTTTTCCTGTTTTAGCATATAGTCGATATTGACATGGCTCATGGAACGGAAGATATTATCCTTGATCTTTTTTTTGCCCCGGGTCAGTTCATTGACCAGCGATTTCATCTCCCTGCGCTTGGAATTGTTCGCGGAAGGACACGGATTATCATATTCCGGAAACCCGATCTGCCTTGCCAGGCGGCGGATTCGGTCTTCGTCAACGTATGCCAGGGGGCGGATAAGGGCAAAGCGGCCGGAAAACATTTCCTGCCACGGGCGCATGGTGCTCATCACGCCTGTGTAGCACATGTTGATGAAAAGGGTTTCAATAATGTCGTCCTTGTGATGCCCAAGGGCGATTTTGTTGCAGCCCAGCTCATCGGCGACTTCAAAAATCCGCTTGCGCCGCATACGGGCGCACATAAAACACGGATTTTCCCGGTTTGCCTCGCTGTGTGCAAATGGACCATTGTCCGTATACTCAACACGCAGGTCCCAGCCCATATCCCGGCACCATCTTTCCAGCTCCGGGGCAAAGCCGCCGTCAAACCCCGGGTCAATGTAAACCGGATACAGGCGGTAATCAATGGGAATCCGCGCAAGCCGCACGGCAAGCATCCACAGGAGCGTCAGGCTGTCTTTTCCGCCGGAAACAGCCACCAGTATGCGGTCATCCGGGGCGATCATGTCATACTGATGAATCGCCCGGCCCATGTCCCGATTGACAGCCTTGTAGTCATAATCCGACATTGGTCAAAACCCGAACACGCTATGCATCGGTTTGCGCATCATCCTGGTTCTCAGTCGTATCTTCGGCTTCTTCAGGCTGATAATCTATACCCTGGTAGTCTGTGTAATGTTGGGTCACAAATACCTTACCGGCTGCGATCTCGCGCAGCGCCACTACGATGTCCTCGTTTTCCGGGGTTTCGACCAGCCTGGCGGTGCCCTCTTTGAGCTGGCGTACGCGCTTGGCAGCCGCGTGCACCAGGAAAAAACGATTGGGGATGCGTTTTAAGCAGTCTTCCACGGTAACCCGTGCCATTTTTGGAAACCTCCTGTTTTATTATGCCGCATAGTTCAGGAATTATACATTGGTTTCGTATAACTCTTCTATATTACAATAAATCCGAAATCCGAATATCGAAATTCGAAACAAATTCGAAATCCGAATGACAAAAAAACAAAACAAGAACGCGTTTTCGCGTTCAAAGGCTATATGATATCAACGATCTCGTAATTTCTTCGTCCGCCGGGTGCATCCACCACGATTTCCTCGCCGAGCTGCTTTCCCACGATTGCCTGGCCCAGCGGAGACCGCACTGAAATGCGGCCTTCCTTGATATTGGATTCCTCCGGCCCGACGAGCTGATAGGTGACCTCGTCTCGGGTGTCAACGTTTTCGAGCACCACCGTGCAGCCGAACACGGCCTTATCCTTGGAAAGCTGGTCCGGGTCAATGACATCGGCGTTGGCAAGCTTGTATTCAAGTTCGTTGATGCGGGCATCCAGGAAGCTCTGCCGTTCTTTTGCGGCGTCAAATTCCGCGTTTTCGGACAAATCCCCGTGGGCCCGGGCCTCTTCAATGGCCTTGATGTTTCTTGGACGCTCCACGCTGCGAAGCTGGCTCAGTTCGTTTTTTAAGGTTTCGTAGCCCTGTTTGGTGATCGGTACCTGTCTCAATTTGATTCCTCTGATACCCCGGTTTTAATAAATTCTGCGACCATGTCTCCCACCTCTGCTGTGGAATATCCCATTTTGCCGGCGCCCATATCCTTGACGCGGTCTCTTAACACCTTCTTGACAGCCGTTTCCATGTCTGCGGCCGCTTTTTGTTCGCCCAGGGTTTCGAGCAGCAGCTGGGTGGAGGATATGGCGGCCAGCGGATTGATGATCTGCTTTCCGGCATAACGCGGTGCGGATCCGCCGATGGGCTCGAACATGGAAACGCCTTCCGGATTGATGTTGCCGCCGGCGGCGATCCCCATTCCGCCCTGGATCATGGCGCCAAGGTCGGTAATGATGTCTCCGAACATGTTGTCCGTGACAATGACGTCAAACCACTCGGGATTTTTCACCATCCACATGCATGTGGCGTCCACGTGGGCGTAATCGGTCTCAATGTCCGGATATTCGGAAGCCACCTCGTAAAAGGTCCGTTCCCACAAGTCAAAGGCATAGGTCAGCACGTTGGTTTTGCCGCAAAGGGTGAGCTTTTTCTTCTTGTTGCGGCTGCGGCAGTATTCAAATGCAAACCGGATGCATCTTTCCACGCCCTTGCGGGTGTTAATCGATTCCTGCACGGCCACTTCATCCGGCGTGCCGCGCTTTAGCGTCCCGCCGGCACCGGCATACAGCCCCTCGCTGTTTTCCCGGACCACGACGAAATCGATATCCGCAGGCCCCTTGCCGGCAAGCGGAGTCGTCACCCCTTCGTAGAGTTTGACAGGACGAAGGTTGATGTACTGGTCGAGCTCAAAGCGCAGTTTGAGCAATAAATCTTTTTCCAGGATCCCGGGCCGGACTTCCGGATGCCCGATGGCGCCGAGAAAGATGCTGTCCATGCCGCGCAGTTCCGCGAGCACGGAGTCCGGCAGAATCTCGCCGGTTTTCATGTAATGCTCCCCGCCCAGGGGATACCATTTAAGGTCCAGGTCAAATCCGTGCTTTTCTGCGGCGCTTTTCAGCACCTTGACCCCTTCGTCCACCACTTCGGGGCCGGTACCGTCACCCGGGATGACGGCCAGGGTGTATGTCTTTCCCATCCAGTATAGCTCCTTGTTTTCAGTTGCGCAATATTACCGATATTTGCAAAACGAATAAATCTCCTAATCCTGCTGATATCCTGATGGTGTTGCTGCATCCGGCAGATATCCCACAATACTTGCACCCGCCCGGACCTTGTCGCCCACGGCAACCGCCGGCCGGGAGTTTTCCGGCAAAAACAGATCCACCCGGGAGCCGAAACAGATCATGCCGAAGCGCTGCCCGGTTTTTACCTCCTGATTTTCGCCTGTGTTACAGATGATCCGCCTGGCCACCAGGCCCGCAATCTGCAGTACGCCGACGGTGTATCCGCTTTCGGATTCCAGGATTACTGCGTTTCGCTCGTTATGAGAAAATGCGGTTTCCCGGTCAGCCGGGTAAAAGCGGCCCGGGGTGTAGCTGATTTCCCTGACCTGTCCGCTGCAGGGGATGCGGTTGACATGAACGCTGAACAGGTTCATGAAAACCCCGATCTGCAGGCACCTGCCCGCTACATACGGGTTGCTGTCAGTTACGCGTACGCAGACTACTTTGCCATCCGCCGCGGAAACCAGTGCGCCCTGGGTATCAGGCGTGATTCGGTCCGGATCCCGGAAAAACCAGCATATGAAGAATGTGACCGCCAGTGCGGGCAGGGCCAGGCTGACAATATCCACGAGTGCGAAAATCAGCGTGGCAAAGCCTGCTGCCGCGATCAGCGGGTATCCCGGCTCTGCAATAGGAAAGGCCGACCGGCTCTGCGGATCGGCCCGGAAAAAATGACCCATGTGCCTATTCCCCGATCGTATATAAATTTATTATCATATAATTTTTGTATTTGTCTGTCAACAGGAACACAAGGTCATCTTGCGGCTTTCACACCGGCCGGGGCGGCCTTTTTTCTTTCGGCATCAGAGTTTCGAATATATTCCGGCACGAGTTCAAACCCGGTTTGTACCTGCCCGCGGCTTGCGCGATGCCAGGCCATTTCCCCGACCACGCCGGCCCGGATGTGGTTTGCCGCATCCGGTGCAAAAAGCGCATATTCGCCAAGGCGGCTTTCCAGCAGGTCCCGGTACAGGAGTGCGCCGCTGCCCATAAAACGGCAGGGCGCGTCAAACTGGCGGATGTATTCGGCAAGCGCCTCAGGCGCGCATACCCATGCCTGGCAGAACGGCGTCAGCGCGTTTTGCCCGGCCTTGTAGATTTGCGCGTATACTTCGCCTTTTCTGGCATCAATGGTCGGGCAGAGCAGCCCCTGATTTTCGCGCAGCGGGTATGCCAGTGCGGAAAGTGAGGTAATGCCCACAACCGGCTTGTTGCAGGCCAGGGCAAAGCCCTTGACCGTGGCAAGTCCGATGCGTAGCCCGGTAAAGCTGCCGGGCCCCACGGTCACGCCATATGCATCCATGTCCGCGATCTGCAGGCCGACAAGCTGCATCAGGGAATCGACCAGTTTCATCAGGTGCCGGGCATGGGTTTGATCGAAATGGACAAATAGTTCCGCCCGGAGCCGGCCGTTGCTTACCAGCGCCGTACTGCAGGTCCGGCCTGCGGTATCCACTGCCAACAGGTTCATGACATCCCTATGCTTTGCCTTTTCCGGTCTGCGCCTTGGCGGCGGTTTTGGTCCGGGTCTTTGCCGGCACCCGCTGCGGTGTTTTGGCAAGATCCTTGCCGATGGCGATCTCGATTGCCTCGTCAAGGGTGTTGACCGGGATGAATTTGATTTTGCGGCGCACGTTTTTCGGAATCTCGGAGAGCTCGGGCTTGTTTTTCCGGGGAATGATAATGGTGTTAATGCCGAAACGCAGTGCGCCGATGGCCTTTTCCCGGAGTCCGCCCACCGGCAGGATTCTTCCGCGCAAAGAGACTTCGCCGGTCATGGCCACAGTCTTGTCCACGGGCCTGCGGGTCAGCGCGGAAATCAGGGCCGTGGCCATGGCAATGCCGGCAGACGGGCCGTCCTTGGGGATGGCGCCGGCCGGCACATGGATGTGGATATCCAGGCTGTCAAACGTATTTTTCTTCACACCCAGTTGCTCGCGGTGGGCCCTGGCATAACTGACTGCAGCCCGGGCCGATTCCTGCATGACCTCTCCGAGCTGGCCCGTGATAATGAGCTCGCCTTTTCCCTCGAGCAGGGACACTTCCACGTAAAGCACTTCCCCGCCCACCTGGGTCCAGGCCAGGCCGGTGGCAAGACCCACCTGGCTTTCGTCCTGGTCAAGCTCCGGGATATACTGCGGCGGCCCCAGATAGGTGTGCAGGTTGCCGCGGGTCACCCGGAACGGGCCGCTTTGGCCCTCAGCGATTTTCCTGGCAACTTTCCGGCACAAGGCGGCGATCTCCCGCTCCAGGTTCCGAAGTCCGGCCTCTGAGGTGTACTCGTTGATGATCCGGGACAGGGCCGCCGGGCTCAGGGAGAAGTTGTCCGTTGTCAGACCGTTTTCCGAAAGCTGCCGGGGCAGGAGGTAGCGCTCCGCGATCACGGTTTTTTCCTCCTCTGTGTAGCCGGGCAGCTGGATGAGCTCCATGCGGTCGAGCAGGGCCGGGGGAATCGTGTCGGTCATGTTGGCCGTGAGAATAAACAGGACCCTGGACAGATCAAACGGCATGTTCACGAAATGGTCGCTGAAATTGGTGTTCTGTTCCGGGTCAAGGGCCTCGAGAAGTGCTGATGAGGGATCTCCCCGGAAATCCATGCCGATCTTGTCGATTTCGTCCATCATGAACACCGGGTTGTTGCTGTTGCAATAGCGCAGCCCCTGGAGAATCCTTCCAGGCATGGCGCCGATATAGGTGCGGCGATGCCCCCGGATTTCAGCTTCATCCCGGATGCCGCCCAGGGAAAGCCGGAAAAATTTCCGGTTCATGGCATCGGCAATGGACTGGCCCAGCGAAGTTTTCCCAACCCCGGGCGGACCCACAAAACACAGGATCTGGCCCTTTTTGCCGGGGTTTAACTTGCGCACGCTCAGATATTCCAGAATCCGGTCCTTGACCCGGTCCAGGCTGTAGTGGTTTTTGTCCAGTACGGACTTGGCATGCGGAATGTCAATGACGTCCTTTGTGGAAAGGCTCCACGGCAGTTCCACGAGCCAATCCAGGTAAGTGCGCACAATGGTGGCCTCTGAAGAGTCCGGGTGCATCTGCTCCAGGCGCTTGAGCTGCTTTTCCGCTTCCC
Source organism: Desulfobacterales bacterium (assembly GCA_046537995.1). GTDB lineage: Bacteria > Desulfobacterota > Desulfobacteria > Desulfobacterales > Desulfosalsimonadaceae > Desulfosalsimonas. The sequence continues at coordinate 880 of JBKHJS010000096.1, read as the reverse complement.
TGGCCGGCTCCTTGGGCATCTTGGCCTTCTTGATCCGGGAGCGGTAATCCTCTACCTCGGCGGACCGCTCGTCCTGCTCGCCCAGCTCCTTGTGGATGGCACGCACCTGTTCCCTTAAGAAATAATCCCGCTGATTCTTGGAGATTTCATCGCGCACGTTTGACTGGATTTTGGCCTGAACCGTGGAAAGCTCCACTTCCCGGGTCAGGTAATTGTTGACCTGGTTTAAGCGCTGCACCGGCTCTTCTTCTTCCAGCAGACCCTGGGCCTCTTCGGTCTTGAGCTTGAGATTGGATGAAACCAGGTCGGCAAGTTTTCCCGGGTGCTCGATTTCGTCTAAAAGCATGCCGATTTCGCCGGTATACTCACCCTTAATGTTAAGTATTTTTTCACAGTTTTCCCGGACGTTACGCATCAATGCTTGATGTTCCAGATCAACTTCTTCAACCGAACGATCCGGAATTAAATCAATATTTACATGATAATACGTTTTCTTATTGACAAACCGGGAAACCTTCGCCTTTTCAATGCCGTGGATCAAGACCTTGAAATGCCCGTCAGGCAGCTTGAGCATCCGCAGGATCCGGCAGACCGTCCCCACCCGGTAGATTTCCTTGGAGTTGGGTTCCTCGGTCATGGGATCCTTTTGGGCGGCGAGAAAAATCAGGCGGTTGTTTTGCATTGCATCCTCGATCGCCCGCATGGATGGGTCTCGTCCAATGTATAACGGAAGCACCATGTCGGTAAAAATCACGACATCGCGCACCGGCAGCAGGGGGAGCCTTCCGGGAATTTCGATTTCGCGCACCTCGTTGTCGTCAATGAGGCGAATCAGGTCGTCCTTATCGCTTTCAGCCATTATTGCTCCTGAGTTTCCTGG
>JBKHJS010000095.1:0-8928 GCA_046537995.1 Desulfobacterales bacterium | reverse complement strand
ACAACAGCCACCTTATTGCTGAGTTCCATTTTTCTCCGCTGTTTGAGATATTGCGTGGTTAAGAATGTTAAAAGCCTGTAAACAGAGGCTTCTTTACTCCACCCGGAAAAAGGACTCCTCGAATTCGGGACGATCCTGGTACTTGGACATGAAAAACCCCGGCAGGGAGGCTGCCTGTTCAAAAAGATTGGGATCCACCTCAATGCCGGCCTCGTGCAGCGCCTTGACCACATTTTTCGGGTTCGGCGGGCACCCCTTCACGGCGATCATTTTCTGGATATCCGGATGATCCTTGTTTTTTTTGTACATGCACTGGCCGAGCAGAATCGTGGCCTTCATGCCGGGTGTGGGCTCCATGGCCTTGCCCGTGAGCACCTCCACGTTGTCCCAGGGCTCCCCGTTCCATGCGTAACGGATGGCCGTGAGAACCAGCCCGTTTAATCCCGAGCAGTACGTGCACATGGTGTCGTCGAATTTCCGGTAATACAGGCCGTCGATCCCCTGCCTGGCAAGCGGCACCGGCATTTCCCGGGTCTCTTCCTGGCAGTAGGATACATCGTTTTGGTGATATGAAGCCACATCCTCAATCTTTTCGCCAACGATCTGCACGTCCGAAAGATCGGTCGGCCTGCCGCGATTTTGTGCGGCATAAACCAGGTGCGAGACTTCGGCGGGGTCATGGCCCAGAAGCCGGGATCCGACCAGGTCCGCGGACAAAATATCCGGGGATGCCACCAGGAGGTTGCTTCTGTGCATTTTTCCGTCAAAAGCCGGGCCGCGCTCCAGTGTATAGATACCGTCAATCAGGGTGAAAACAGGCGGCATTTTGTCTGCAAGCCGGGCAACATGGAAATGCAGGTTTTTTTCCGGATCCGCGCTGTGGCACTTCTTACGCGAAGGAATGTCTATGGTTCCCTTCAGGTTCTTGATGCCCAGGCTGACAACGGTCTGGTTGTGGGTTTTCAGGGGCGGAAGATCCACGACGAAATCGCTGTTGAGGATGTCCGTGTTGAACTTCAGTGTTATTCCGTCTCCCAGGTCCACTTCTTCAAAGGGCCGTTCCATTATGGCGGCCGTCTTAACACCATATTTTTCCGCCAGCTTGTTATAACCGAGGGTTTCAAATGCGTGGGCCGGGGTTTCCTTGTCCTTGGGATCTGAAACAATGCCTTCGCCTATGGTGATATCGTCGATACCGCGCTCTTTTAACAGCCGGACAATGTCCTCCATGACCCGCGACGTGGTTATCACGCCCCACTTGGGAAATTCGCAGGCCTTTGTCCAGAATACGATATTGGGCTTGATAAAAACCTTTGCCTTTGGCGGCAGATGATTCAGCCCGCCGCAGAGGTCTACTGCTTTTTTCACGGACTCGTAAGGCGTTTCGTATCTGACGATTGACACGCGATTGTCTGCCATTTTTGAAGATCCTTTCTTTATAATTTCGCAAAAAATCTGTTGTGTTATTATTTTATCAGCATACGGGCTTTGCGGTAAAGTCCGGATGTTAATTGGCAGCAGTTTAAAAAGAGAATCGCCTTGATGTCAACCAAAAGATAACGAGCGCTCGTTCTTTTTTTATTGACCTGAACAGTGTGCTTCCAATATATAACCTAAATTGAGGTATAATGGTTCTGCAACAGAAGACCAACTGCATCAGCACTTTCCGGTGAATAATGATCAGGTTGTTGTTACGCTGGTTCAGGCTTATCGGTATCGGGATCGGGATCGGGATCGAAATCGACTCCGATCCCGATCCCGATACCGATCAAATTGCGAAAAAAATCGGAAAAGGATCTTCATATATGCCGGTTCCCGCGGCTTGAAAAATTCACCGGGAATTGCTGCAACTGCATGCGGAAAATTGACAGCCCGGAGTTTTCATGCAATGTAGACAGTAACGGAAAAGTTTTGCACGATTGCGGACAATCCTGATGATTTACGGAGGTGTTATGGCGGAACAAATCAAGGCCCCCCTGGCGGGAAAAGTGATATCCGTGCTGGTCGATCAAGGCGACAGCGTGGAAGAAGACGAAGAGATCATGGTGCTGGAAGCCATGAAAATGGAGACCTCGGTCTATTCCACGGCAGACGGCAAAGTCGGTGAAATCCGGGTCAAGACCGGCGACTCCGTGGAAGAAGACGATGTTTTGATGGTCCTTGAATAGCACCGCATCATTGCCTTTTAACACCGCAGAAACGCGTTGTTTCTGCTTTCTATCCGGGAAAGAGACCTCTTGACATCAGACACCCGATACACGCACTGCGGCCGCATGGATCACGGCGGATGCCGGCTGCAGGTGACAGTCGAAGACAATCAAATCACCGCCATTCGCGGCGATTTGCAGGGATATTTAAATGCCGGTTACTCCTGTCCCAAGGGCCGGGCCGCAGCCGAGGTACACAATCATCCCCAGCGCCTGAAAACCCCGCTGATCCGTGAAGGCGCCCGCGGATCGGATCAATGGCGCAGCGCTAGCTGGGAGGAAGCCCTGGATACCGTGGCACAGGGCCTGGACCGTATCCGCCGGCGCGACGGGGCAAAATCCGTTGCGTTCTGCCAGGGCATGCCCAAGGGGCTGGAACATTTCGCCCTGATCCGGCTGGCCAACATATTCGGCTCGCCCAACCTGGTGGCGGTCCAGGACGTCTGTCATGCCCCCAGGGAAATGACCGGCAGGCACATGTGCGGATTCTACCCGGTGCCGGACGTGCACAGCAACACGGACCTGATCGTGCTCTGGGGAAGCAACACCCGGGCCACAAACGAGGAAGGCATCATTTCCTCCCGGATCCTGGCCCGGATGAAGCAAGGCGCGCAATTGATCGTCATTGACCCGCGCAGAACCGGCCTGGCGGCCGAGGCTGCATTCCATCTGCCCCTGCGCCCCGGCACAGACGGTGCCCTGGCACTGGCCTTTCTGCACGTGATTATCACGGAAAACAGATACGACCGGTCATTTGTGGAAAACTGGACAGCCGGCTTTGATGACCTGGCCGAACATGTCCGCGCATTTTCCCCGCAATGGGCCGCAGAAATCACCGGCGTGGATGCCGGAACCATCGAGCAGGCCGCCCGGGCCTATGCACAGGCAAGTCCCGGATGCATCGCCTGGGGCAACGCAATTGAACAAACACCTGCGGCTTTTGACACCATCCGCTGCCTGGTCTCCCTGATGGCCGTATGCGGCAACCTGGACGTGCCCGGCGGCAACATCCGAGCTGCAGAACCCCGGCTGCTGGCCCCGGGCAAGTTCGTGCGCGCCGACCTGCTGCCGGAAAAGCGCACGGAATGCATCAATGCATACTGCGGCACCAGCCCCAGGCTCATGACCGTGCCGCCGGCCTATTTCCGGCGGGCTGTGCTCGAACACAACCCCTACCCGGTGCGCGCGGCTTACATGCAAACCACCAATCCGATGCTCTCTTACGCGGACACGGAAATGACACGGCAGGCATTATCAAAGCTCGAATTTCTGGCTATCTCCGAGGTGGTCATGACCCCCACTGCAGCAATGGCAGACGTGGTACTGCCGGCTGCAAGCCACATGGAATTCGACGATGTCGGCCACTACGGGCTGGGCCACGGCATTATCCTGGCCAGGCCCAAACTGGTGGATCCGCCGGGAGAGTGCCGGCCGGATCTTGCCATCATCAACGATCTGGGACGCCGGCTTTCCGATCCGGACCTCTGGTTTGACCGCTACGAGCAGATCATCGACGCGCTGCTGGCACCGGCCGGCCACGACCGGGCCTCGTTTGCCGCCCTGGGGTATCTCAGGGGCGAAAAGACGTATCAGGAATATGCATCCAAGGGCTTTTCCACGCCCTCGGGCAAGGTCGAGCTGGCCCTGAGCCAGGCCGGCTCCCTGGGTGCCGCGCCGCTGCCGGAATACCACAGTCCCGTCGAGGAAACCGACGCAGACTACCCGCTGATTTTAACCAGCGCCAAAAGCCCGAATTACCTGCATTCCTCCTATAGATGGGTGGAAAGCCTGCGCGCGCGCGAACCCCTGCCAAAAATCCAGGTGCACCCGGAAACCGCAGAATCCCTGGGCCTGGAAGCAGACCGGGAAGCCCGGATCGAAACCCGCCACGGCGCCATTGTCCAGGTGGCGGAGGTGACCGACAGCGTGCCGCCGGGCGTGGTATGCGCCGCAATCGGCTGGTGGTTTCCCGAGAAGGGCGCACACCTGGAGGCATCCTGGCAGCGGTCCAATCTCAATGTCGCCACCTCCGCGCAAACCCTCGGCCGCCAGTTCGGCACCCCGAATTTGCGCGGCATCCCCTGCCGGATCCGGAAGGTTTAAAAAACGACCGCCCGGAAACAAAGCCGGGGATTCAGCCGTTGTTATCCCACCATAAAGCTCCACAGGATTCCCGCGCCCACCGCCGAGCCGATAACCCCGGAAATGTTGGGCGCCATGGCATGCATGAGAAGGAAATTATCCGGGTCCTCGGCCTGGCCCACCATCTGGACGACCCGGGCCGAATCGGGCACCGCGGAAACCCCGGCAGCCCCCAGCAGCGGATTGATCCGGGTTTTTAAAAACAGGTTCATGATCTTGGCGAAAATCAGGCCCGCAGCCGTGGCAATCCCGAAGGAAACCGCCCCGAGCGCGAAGATGCCGATGGACTTGCCGGTAAGAAAGACATTCGCCTGGGTGGAGGCGCCCACGGTCATGCCCAGCAGGATGGTCACCGTGTCAATTATCGATGTGCGGGCCGCCTGTGCCAGGCGTTCTGTGACCACGGCTTCCTTTAACAGGTTGCCCAGAAACAGCAGGCCCAGCAGCGGCAGTGCGGCAGGCGCAATAAAACAGCAGAGCAGTACCGCGATAATGGGAAAAATCATTTTTTCCCGCTTGGATACCGTGCGCGGCTCCTCCATGCGGATCAACCGCTCTTTGCGGGTGGTCAGCAGCCGCATGATCGGCGGCTGAATCACCGGCACCAGGGCCATATAGGAATAAGCCGCCACTGCAATCGGGCCGATGAGCTCCTGGGCCAGCTTGGCGGTGAGAAAAATGGCGGTCGGCCCGTCCGCACCACCGATAATGCCGATGGATGCGGCCTCATTGGGGGCAAACCCGAGTGCCAGCGCCCCCAGGAAGGTGATAAAAATACCGGTCTGGGCCGCAGCGCCCAGCAGCATGAGCACCGGCCGGGCAAGCAGGGTGGAAAAATCGGTCATGGCACCGATTCCCATGAACACCAGGGGCGGATAAATCCCCTTGGTGACGCCGAAATACAGATAGTGCAGCACGCTGTTGGGCTCGTAAATGCTCAGGCCCAGACCCTTGAACACCGGGATGTTGCCCAGCAGAATGCCAAAGCCGATGGGCACGAGCAAAAGCGGCTCGTAATGCTTGGCAATGCCCAGGTAAATGAATATCATGCCGATGCCGATCATGATGAAATTGCGGTAATCCGCAAGCCCGAAACCGGTATTGGCCAAAAAATCCAGAAACATCTCCATGGCGTTATTTCCGCTCCTGTCTTAACAACTGTTCATAGGCTTCCCGGTTCCAGCGAAAATACCCTCTGCCGTCAGCCACGATCAGGTTGGCGGCAACCAGGTGGCTGACCGTGGAATGGGCATGGGCAATGCCGCGGGTTTCGGCCGTGCGGATGAGTTCGGGCAGCGAGAAGGGCTCGCCCGTGGCCCGGATCAACAGGTTGAACTGACTGGCAGACTCGTAAATGTTGTCAAAATATTTCACAACAGGCTCGGCTTCGGGCGGTTTGGGTTCGGAAAACAGCCGGAAAGCTTTTTTGATGTAGATTCTCCGGTTGTCCCAGACAAAAAGCACCCGGTGAAGCTGGGAAATGATCAGCGAGAGGGAAACCAGTGCCGTAAATACGATGGTGACCCCCACTGCCGCCATGGCAAAGCCGTTATGATAAAATATGGCCTCCAGGCCCGTCATGATTCCGTTTCCATGGTTTGCCGCATCTGAACGATTTCACTGATTTTTTTGATCAGTTTGTCCCCGAGCGCCGCGTTTGACTGGAGCAGCTCCAAGAACCGGGCCCCCGGGATGGCCAGCAGATCGCCGCGGGTGAGGGCCGTAACGCTGCCGGTATACTGAAACGGGCTGATCACCGAGGACCAGCCGATGATATCGCCCTTTTGATTCAAGGTAATGGCCCGGCCGTCCCGGTAATGGATCATGAAGTGCCCGTTTAAAATCACAAAAAACGTATGGGCCCGATCGCCCTGCCGGATGAGTTGTTCCCCCTCGATGACCCACACGTGACGCAGCAGCGGATAAATCTCCGTCCATTCATCCGGGGCCAGATCCCGGAATATCCAGAGCTGCTTGATTTCCTCGGTATTTAAAAGATGCATCGCGGATGCTCCTCAGTAGCTGCCCTGCTCTTCGGTGACCTTGCCCCTGAAGATATAGTAGCAATAGCCCACATACGCCAGAATCATGGGCAGCAGGACAATTGTCCCCACCAGCAGCAGAGACTGGGATTCCGGTGCGGCGGCCGCCTGGCGGAACGTGATCTCAAAGGGCACCACATAGGGCCACATGCTGATGGCAATGCCGAGATAACCGGTGAGAAACAGGGCATAACTCAGTAAAAACGGCCGGTATTCCCGCCCGGCGTGCAAATCCCGCCAGATCACGATCAATAAAATGACGCTGGCAGCGGGAATGGGCAGCAGCAAAAACAGGTTGGGCATGGAAAACCATAGTTCCCGGATTTCGGGGTTCATGGCGGGCATGCTGATGCTGACCATGGCCAGAAAAAAAGCCTGGTATATCAATGCATAGGCGGCGCTTTTTCCGGCCCAGTCCCGGGTCTGTCCCTCGGTTTTCATCACCAGCCATGTGCCGCCCAGCAGTGCGTATCCAAAAATCACGGCCACGCCGGTCATCAGGCTGTATGCATTGAGCCAGTCAAATGCACCGCCGGCATAGCTCCGTCCGGCAACCTCAATGCCCTGCACAAATGCTCCCAGGATCACGCCCTGCATGAAGGCGGCGACCAGCGAGCCGAAATGAAAGGAATAATCCCAGACCCAGCGGTTTTCCGGATCCGCCTTGAAGCGGAATTCAAATGCCACCCCCCGGAAAATCAGGCCCAGAAGCATCAGGATGACCGGGATGTAAAAAGCGGGCATGATCACGGCATATCCCGGGGGAAAGGCCGCCAGCAGGCCGCCGCCGCCCAGCACCAGCCAGGTCTCATTGCCGTCCCAGAACGGGGCCACGGAATTCATCATATTATCCCGGCACTGGTCGTCGGGTGCAAACGGAAACAGGATCCCCACGCCCAGGTCAAAGCCATCGAGCAGCACGTAAAGCAGAATCGCCACGCCGATCAGGACGTACCATATCAGCGCCAGATCCACAAACCCTTCAAGGCTAAACATGGCTGCCTCCTTTTTTTCCGGTAACATCTGTGACCAGCGGCGGCTGCTCCATGCCGTGGGCCCCATAAGCGGACTCCCCGTCTTCCGGGCCCTTGCCGATCAGGTGCAGAATGTAATAACTGCCTGCACCGAACACGAAGACGTACACGAGGATAAATGCGGCCAGCGACAGGGCAACCGAGGTTCCCACCACAGGAGAAACCGCGTCTTGCGTGCGCAGCACATCCTGCACGATCCAGGGCTGGCGGCCGACCTCTGTTACAAACCATCCGGCCAACACCGCGACAAACCCGGAAGGCGTCAGGGCCATGCACCAGTACTGAAACCAGCGCGTATCAAACAGCCGCTTTTTGAAATACAGCACGATCGCGGCCACGCCGGTGGCAATCATCAACAGGCCCAGGCCCACCATGATGCGGAAGGTCCAGAACACCACGGCCGCCGGGGGCCTTTCATCGGCCGGCCAGGCCTTCAAACCCCTGACCTGCCCGTCAAGGTCATGGGTGAGAATCAGGCTGGAGAGCTTCGGGAGTTCCACGGCATACCGGGTCATCTCGGCCTCCTGGTCCGGCCATCCAAACAGCAGCAGCGGCGCACCGTTTGTGGTTTCCCATAGCCCTTCCATGGCGGCAACCTTTGCGGGCTGATATTCAAAGGTGTTCAATCCGTGCATATCTCCGATTACCAGCTGCAGGGGAGCCACAAAAATCGCCATGATCATGGCCATGCCCAGCATCACCCGGGCGTGCGCCGCGTGCCGCCCCCGCCACAGATAAAATGCGCCGATACCGGCCACGGTAAAGGCAGTGGTCAGGTAGGCGGCCGTAACCATGTGAATAAAGCGGTAGGGAAAAGAGGGATTAAAAATCACCTCCAGCCAGTCGGTGGGATACAGCAGCCCCCCGGCGCCCACCCGGAACCCGGCGGGCGTCTGCATCCAGGAGTTGGCAGACAGGATCCAGAAGGCAGATACCAGGGTGCCGGCTGCCACGATCACGGTGGCGGCAAAATGCAGCCTGGGACTTACCCGGTTCCACCCGAAAAGCATGATCCCCAGAAACGAGGCCTCCAGGAAAAACGCGGTGAGCACCTCGTATCCCAGCAGCGGACCGATCACGTTTCCGCCGGCATCGGAAAAAACCGACCAGTTGGTGCCGAACTGAAACGAGAGCACCACGCCGGAGACCACGCCCATGCCGAAGGTCACGGCAAAAATCTTGACCCACATCCGGTAAACATCGGCATAAACCTGTTTTCCGGTTCTCAGCCAGCGCCATTCAAGCACCGCCAGCCAGCTTGCCAGCCCGATGGTAAAGGCGGGAAAAAGGATATGAAAAGAAATCGTGAATGCAAACTGTACGCGCGCCAGAAAAACTGGGTCCAGGCTTTCAAGCATGATTGCGTCTCCATGTCTCCCGGGTTAAGGGAAAAAGCATACCAAAAAATCCATGAAAATCCAACTTCAGCTTTCACATCAGGCAGCCGGGTACAAAGGGCTGCATTTATTCAAAGAAATAATTCCCGGCCGGAATATTGTCCAT
>JBKHJS010000094.1:0-8966 GCA_046537995.1 Desulfobacterales bacterium | reverse complement strand
CTGGAACTTTTTGACCAGCGGCTCGAGGATCTCAAGGGGATGCGGTGCTATAACTTCTTTTATGACACAGACGTTCCCTGCGATACCGGAAACTGCCCGCTTGTGCGGGTGCTTCGCACCCGGCAGGGTCAGACCCTGCCCTGGAGGAAGGGAAACCGCTGGGAAGACCGGGTTTTCTCACCCATCCTGGATGACAATGGGGATGTGGCCTATGTCATTGAAAGCATCCGGGATGTAACACGGATCAAGCAGCTCGAAAGCGAGCTGTCCGATATCAAGGAAATGATCAGCCGGGTGGTGCACAGCTCTGCCAGCGCCATTGTGGCTGCAGACAGACAGGGCCGCATTCAGCTGATGAACCCGGCGGCAAAGGAACTGTTCAAAGTGGGAGACCGGGAAGCCGGGATGTTTGAGAATGCCGCGGACCTTTACCCGGAAGGCAAGGCCCGGGAGATCATGCGGATGCTGCGAGATGAGAATATGGGCGGCGGCAAGGGAAAGCTTTCGGGTGCGCCCACGACAATCGTGGCTGCCGACGGCGAGGAGATTCCGGTGGAAATGAGCGCGGCCATTGTTTATGACGATGATGACCAGGAAGCCGCCACAATGGCCATTTACAATGATCTGCGCAAAAAGCTGGAAATTGAAGAACAGCTCAAGGACGCCCAGAAGCAGCTCGCCCAGTCGGAAAAAATGGCCTCCCTGGGACAACTGGCCGCGGGCGTGGCCCATGAAATCAACAATCCCCTGACCGGCATCCTGCTGTATGCCAGTTTTATCATGGAGCAACTGGATGCGGACAGCCCGGTCAAAAAGGACCTGGAATGCATTGTCGAGGATGCCAACCGGTGCAAGGAGATCGTCAAGAGCCTGCTGGTATACAGCCGGAGCACGGACTCGCGCAGAAGCCTTATCCAGGTCAATGAACTGGTGGAGCAGAGCTTCAAGCTCACCCGGGACCAGAAGACTTTCAGAAATATCGAGATCAACAAGCAGCTCTCAGATGAAATGATGCTGCTCAACGTGGACACCAACAAGCTGAGCCAGGTGATTATCAACCTTGTGATGAATGCCGCAGATGCCATGGACGGCCAGGGAACGCTCACGGTACGCACATACCGGAACAAGGCCGCCCAGAAGGTCTATCTGGAAATATCGGACACCGGCTGCGGCATTGCCGAGCAAAACGTCTCCAGAATTTTTGATCCCTTTTTTTCCACCAAGGCCAAGGGCAAGGGCACCGGCCTGGGCCTGAGCATTGCCTACGGCATCGTGGAGGAACACGGGGGGCGCATTTCCGTCAAGGAGACCGGACCGGAGGGCACCACATTTCTCCTGGAGCTGCCGCAATATATCCCCGCAGAAGAATAAAGAGGGCTTTATGAGCGCCGATCAGGATAACAATCAGGACCATAACAAGGCACAGAACCCGGATTCCGCTCCGGAGCAAAATTCGGCGGTGGATAAATCCATCCGGGAAAGCGTGGAGGATATTTTCTTCCAGCCGCGGGTATTGGTCATCGACGATGAGCAGAGAATCCGGGATGCCTGTCAGAGGCTGCTTTCCGAAGAAGGTTTTTCCGTGGCATGCACGCAGAACGGGGAAGACGGCCTTGACATGCTCGAACAGACGCACTTTGACATCATCCTGCTGGATTTGATGATGGCCGGTTTATCCGGATTTGACGTGCTCTCCCGGGTCAAGTCGCTTCACCCGGATACCGTGGTGATCGTGATTACCGGGTATGCTACAATCGAGCACTCCATTGAGGCAATGAAAAACGGGGCCTTTGATTTTCTGCCCAAGCCGTTTTCCCCCCAGGATCTGCGGCTGGTGGTGCGCAAGGCCATTGAATTCATCCGGACTCTCCAGGATATCGCCACGGAGAAGTCCCGGATGCGGGTGCTGATCAACCTGTTGTCCGACGGGGTGATGACCACGGACAACCAGAAAAACGTGGCGCTGGCAAACCCCGCATTTCTGCGGATGATCCGCTCCACCAAAACCAACGTCCAGGGATGCCAGGCCCGGGAAGTGGTTTCCAACTCCCGGCTGCTGGAGATGATTGATGAGGCCATGGCCCAGCCGGCCCACAGTTTTGCAGAAATCGCAGACGAGATCACTGTGGACGGCGAGGATGAAAGCGAGGCCACGATTCTCGGGGCAAGATGCATCCCGTTTCGCGACCGGCTTCAGCGCAAACTCGGCACGGTTACCGTGTTAAACGACATTACGGCCCTGAAGAAACTCGACCAGGTCAAGTCCGATTTTGTCTCCATGGTGGCCCACGAAATCAAGGGACCGCTCAATTCGATCCTGATGCTGCTAAACAACGTGCAGTCCGGCGTGGCCGGAGAAGTAAACGAAAAGCAGAGCGAAATCCTGGGGCGGGTGGCAGACCGGATCCAGTCTCTGACCAGCCTGTCTTCGGAATTGCTGGATCTGGCCAAGATCGAATCCGGCCTGATCACCCAGGAAAAAGAGGAGCTGGATCTCTGCGGGATGCTGGGAAACCAGGTGGCGCTTTACCGGGACCAGGCTTCTGCCAAATCCATTGACCTGGATATGCAGCAGGGCGCCCATCCCGTGCCGGTCATGGGCAACCGCACCAATCTCGAGGAACTGATTTCCAACCTGATTTCCAATGCGATTCGTTATACACCCGAAGGCGGCCGGGTCCGGGTTTTGGCCGGCGTTGACGGAAATTACGCGCTGCTGGAAGTCTCAGATAACGGATACGGCATTCCCGAGGAGGAGCAGGAGCACATTTTCCAGCGATTTTACCGGGTGAAAAATGAAAAAACCCGGTTTATCAGCGGCACCGGCCTGGGGCTGGCCATTGTCAAAAGCATCGTGGATGCGCACAAGGGCATTATCCAGGTGGACAGCAAGCCGGGGGCAGGCACCACCTTCCGGGTTTATCTGCCCACGCTGCAGGAAGGGGAGACTTGATGCCACCGTAAAAAGTCAAAATCTGCGTTACGCGCATGCGGCGGAATAAAAGGCTTTTTATAAAACCGTCAACAATGGAGGAAATAATATGTTCAGGATTGTCAGGCGAGAGACCATGGCCGATGACACGGTCATTTTAAATGAGGTCGAGGCGCCGAAAATCGCGGCCAGGGCAAAACCCGGCCAGTTTGTGATCTTAAAGGCCAATGAAACCGGCGAACGCATTCCCCTGACCATCTCGGATCTGGACGCGGAGCGCGGCACCATCACGGTGATCTACATGGTTGTGGGCAAATCCACCGCCCTGTTTAAGACCCTGGCCGAAGGCGACGGATACCAGGACGTGATCGGACCGCTGGGCAAGCCCACGGATATTGAAAAACTCGGCAGGGTCGTGTGCGTGGGCGGCGGCACGGGGATTGCCGTGCTGTTTCCCATCACAAGGGCTTTTAAAGAGGCCGGAAACGAGGTCATCAGCGTAATCGGCGCCAGAAACAAGGACCTGCTCATACTGGAGGAGAAAATGGCGGCTGTCTCGGATACGCTGCACGTGTGCACTGATGACGGCTCCTATGGACACAAGGGCTTTGTCACCGAGGTGTTAAAAGATGTCCTGGACAACAATCAGGTGGACCAGGTGGTGGCCATCGGCCCGGTGCCCATGATGAAGTTCGTATCCAAAATGACCTATGACTACAATGTAAAGACGCTTGTGAGCCTCAATCCCATCATGATCGACGGAACAGGCATGTGCGGCGGATGCCGCGTTTCGGTGGGCGATGAGACCAAGTTCGCATGTGTCGACGGACCGGAGTTTGACGGCCACAAGGTGGATTACGACAATCTGATGCAGCGGCTGCGGGCTTATGAGGAAGATGAAAAAAAGGCCTATGATGAGTACTGCAGACTGCAGGGCTGGCGATAAATAAGGCGGAAACCGGATAAGCCATGGAGGGAAGCATGACGGAAAAAACGAGCAAAAAAGAAAAGATTCCGCGCCAGCCGATGCCCGAGCAGGGTCCGGATGTGCGCAGCCGCAATTTTGATGAGGTGCCCCTGGGATACAACCGGGAAACCGCTGTAAAAGAGGCACAGCGCTGCCTGCAGTGCAAGAAACCTGCCTGTGTGGCCGGCTGCCCGGTGCAGGTCGATATTCCCGGCTTTGTCAAGCAGATCGCCCAAGGCGATGTTGAAGGCGCCATCCAGACCATTTGGGGAAAAAACAGTCTGCCGGCCATTTGCGGGCGGGTCTGCCCCCAGGAAATTCAGTGCGAGGGCGAGTGCATCCTGGGCAGAAAAGACGAGCCCCTGGCCATCGGGAATCTGGAACGGTTTGCAGCGGATTTTGCCCGGGAGCAGGGCGGATGTGAATTTCCCGAAAAGGCCCCGCCCACCGGAAAAAAGGTGGCCATTGTCGGTTCCGGTCCCTCCGGGCTGACCGTGGCCGGCGACTTGTTGTTAAAAGGCCATGATGTGACCCTGTTTGAAGCCTTTCATCAGCCAGGCGGCGTTCTGGTCTACGGCATACCGGAGTTCCGTTTGCCAAAGGAAATTGTGTCCTGTGAAATTGCGGGCCTGGAAGCACTCGGTCTCCGCATTGAGTGCAACAATGTTGTGGGCCGGACCGTGAGCATAGACGACCTGTTTGAGGAAGGGTATGATGCGGTCTATATCGGAGTGGGCGCCGGTCTGCCCAAATTTCTCAATATCCCCGGCGAAAACCTCATCGGCATCTACTCGGCCAATGAGTATCTCACCCGGGCCAACCTGATGAAGGCCTACCGGTTCCCGGAGTACGACACGCCCCTGGTAAGAGGGAAAAATGTTGCGGTGCTGGGCGCGGGCAACGTGGCCATGGACTCGGCCCGCACGGCCATGCGACTGGGCGCCGAACGGGTGCGTATCGTCTACCGCCGGTCCAGGGAGGAAATGCCGGCCCGGGTCGCGGAAATTCACCATGCCGAAGAAGAAGGCATTGAATTTTATCTGCTGACCAACCCGATCCGGTTTATCGGGGACGAAAACGGCCGCGTGGTCCAGATGGAGTGCCTGAAAATGGAACTGGGCGAACCCGACGAATCCGGCCGCAGAAGACCCGTTCCCGTGGAGGGCTCCGAGTTCATCCTGGATTGTGATCTTGCCGTGGTGGCAGTCGGCGCCGGGGCCAATCCCGTGCTGACCCAGTCCGATCCCGAACTCGAGCTCACCTCCCGGGGCTATATCAAGGCGGACCCGAAGACCGGCAAAACTACCAAGAAAGGCGTTTGGGCCGGCGGGGACATCGTGACCGGCCAGGCCACGGTTATCCTGGCCATGGGCGCGGGCAGAGATGCGGCAGACTCAATACACGATTACCTGCGGATCGGATGGTAGGCGCATTTTTGGCGTTAAATGTCAAAGATTCTTCGGGAATCGGTTCCCGGAGCGGTTTACCGCAGCATAAGCATTTTCTTTACCGCGGATAATGCGGGTATCCGCACGTCCTCGGAAACCTTGACCTCCCCGGAGAGCTGCTCAAGGCACCGGGCCACATCCTCGCGGGTGATCTTTTTCATGTCCGCACAGTACATCTGCTCAGAGGCCGGGTAAAAGGATTTGCCGGGATTGGCTTTTTCCAGGGGGTATATGAGTCCCACCTCGGTGCCCACGATAAACTCCGGATGGTCCGATTGGTTTGCAAAATTGAGCATGCCCGAGGTGCTGGTCACCACGTCGGCCATGGCGGTGACTTCCGGGCGGCATTCCGGGTGGGCCATGAACAGGGCGTTTGGATGCGCCTGCCGGACCTGCGCCACCATTTCCGGGGTGAGCCGGTCATGGTACGGGCAGTAGCCGTCCCAGCGGTGTACGGTTTTTCCGGTATGCGCGGCGGTGTAGGCCGCAAGGTTGCGATCCGGCACCATAAGGACCTCGTCGGCATCCAGGCTGTCTGCCACTTTTACGGAGTTGGCCGAGGTACAGCAGACCGTGGAAATTGCCTTGACCGCTGCTGTGGAGTTTACATAGGTTATTACGGGCACGCCGGGCAGGTTCTTGATTCTGTCTGTCAGGGCCGCCGGGGTGACCATGTCTGCCATGGGGCATCCGGCATCGGTTCGGGGCAGCAGTACTTTTTTTTCCGGGCAGAGAATCGATGCGGTTTCGGCCATAAAGTGCACGCCGCAGAAAACCAGCACCGTGGCATCGGTTTCTGCGGCCTTTATGCTCAGTTCCAGGGAATCGCCGCACATGTCGGCAATGTCCTGGATTTCCTGCGGCTGGTAGTTGTGCGCCAGAATCAGGGCGTTTTGCTTTCGGGCAAGCTTTCGGATTTTATCTGCAGCTGCCTGGTTCATGGACCGCTTCCTTATTGTTCGTCCATCTCGATTACATCGGCGCCCTGCGGAATCCGGAAATCAAACAGTTGGTCTTCCATGTCCGAATGAAATTCCGGGTTGTCCAGGTAAATCCGGGTGGTATCGCCGTAGGCGTTTTCGGTGATCACCTCCGTGATATCAAGGGTCTGGCGGTTTACTTCCAGGTAAACGGCGTCAACCTCCATTTGTTTTTTTTCGGGCACCAGTTTGAGGCGCCAGTGGTTTTCTTCTGTCTGTGCCACAGACACGTCAAAGGCTTCCCGGATCAGGGTAAAATCGGCCAGGAAACTCGCCCCCTTGCCGGTTCCGAAATATTGCGCGGCATCTCCGGTTACCACCTGGTTGTCCGCGGGCCGATGGATCCAGAGGGTTTCGCCGTCAGAGATGATCACGTGGCGTTCGGGTTCCTGGTATTCCCAGCGCATTTTTCCCGGATGCTTGAACCAGGCCTCCCCCGAGGCGGTATCCTCGATGTCCATGGCTTTCAGGGTGGACTCCTGGCGGAAGTCCGCGGAAAAGTTCCGGCCGGCATAACGGTCTTCCAGGTCTTCGAGGATGTCTTCGGCCCGGGTCGCTTGACCTTGATTTTCGGCTGCAATCCCGGCCGTGGCAGATATTGCGGCGACTCCGGCAATCAGGCAGAATAAAACGGTTTTGCGCATCATTTTTTCCTTTGTTATCCGCGTGTGTGAAAACTGGGGCGCTTTTATTTTCACCTCAATTTAGGTTTCAAAAACCCACCAAATCGAAAAAGCCGGAAAATGTCAACCCGATTCTTGCCGGATCCCGGCCCGCGCTGCCGGGGAAGCCTTTTTTGCAGGCGGAGATTGCTGAACATTTTGAAATTTAAATTATTTTTAAAACGCAGGCCTGCCTGCTTTTTGCTTGACAGATAATTTGGCTCTTTGATAATAAATACGTTTTCGCGATTTCAACATCCCTGGTATCGTGTGGAAATCACAATCTTTCAGCCGACCTGCAGATGTTGTGAGTTGTGATTCGAATTTTTTCCGTTTTGGTTTTAACTTATATAGTCAGGAGGTAATCATGCAAAAAAGGATCACCAAGGCAGCCGTTATCGGTTCCGGGATCATGGGGGGCGGAATCGCCGCCCTGCTGGCCGGTGCAGGCATCAAAACCGTGCTCCTGGACATTGTTCCCTTTGATTTGTCCGATGAGGAAAAAAACGATCCCAAGGCGCGCAACCGGATCGTGGAAAAAGGGCTTCAGGACGCCATTAACTCCAAGCCCCCGCTGTTTATGGACAAGAAAAGCGACCCGCAGCTCATCACCACGGGCAACCTCGAAGATGACATCGACAAGCTCGCAGACTGCGACTGGATCATCGAGGTGGTCGTGGAAAACGTGAAAATCAAGCAGGAGCTGTTTACAAAAGTTGAAAATGTCCGGAAAAAAGGCACTATTGTTAGTTCCAACACATCGGGCATTCCCTTAAAGGACATGTCCAGCCACCTGAGCGACGAATTCCAGCAGCATTTCCTGGGCACCCACTTTTTCAACCCGGTGCGCTACATGCACCTGCTCGAAATCATCCCCGGGCCCAAGACCGACAAGGCCGTGCTCGATTTTATGGCCGACTTCTGCGAGAAATACCTGGGCAAGGGAATTGTCTGGGCCAAGGACACGCCGAATTTCATCGGCAACCGCATCGGCATCCAGGGCATGGGCAAGGCCATGAATGCCATGCTGGAACACGGCCTGAGCATCCCCGAGGTGGATGCCATTTTCGGTGCGCCCATGGGCCGTCCCAAAACCGCCATGTTCAAGACTTCGGACCTGGTCGGCCTGGATACCATGTATCACGTGGCCAAGAATTGCTACGAAATGTGCCCCGACGATGAGATGCGCGACACCATGGCCCTGCCCGAATTTGTCGGGAAAATGGTCGAAAACAACATGCTCGGCAACAAGACCAAGGGCGGGTTTTACACGAAGGAGCTCACCGAGGACTGGAAGACCATCCGCAAGGTCATCAACCCGGATACCATGGAGTACGAGGAATACGGCAAGGCCGATTTCCCCTGTCTGGCCGAGGCCAAGAAAAAATCCTCGCTTCCCGAAAAGGTGCGCACAATCGTCTACGGGGACGACAAGGGCGCCAAGTATGCCTGGGATGTGACAGCCACTGGACTGATTTATGCCGCCAACCGCATTCCGGAGATCTCCGATACCATCGTGGACATTGATAATGCCATGAAATGGGGCTATAACTTTGAAATGGGCCCGTTTGAGACCTGGGATGCCATCGGTGTCCGCGAATCGGTGGAAAAGATGGAAAAAGAAGGCCGCGCGGTTCCGGAAAAGATCAAGAAGTTTCTGGAGGCCGGCAACGAGACCTTCTACAAGATCGAGGGCGGCAGGCGGTATTTCTATGATTTTGATTCCGGCGCCTACAAGCCGGTGCCGGTCAGTGAGAAACAGATCAGTCTCTACAACCTGCGCCAGGAAAACAAGGTGGTCAAGTCCTCGGGTTCCTGCTCGCTGATCGACCTGGGCGACGGCGTGTTTGACATCGAGTTTCATTCCAAGATGAACGCGGTCAACCGGGAAATGATCGAGTTCATGCTCGAAGCCCACGAATACGTCCATGAAAACGGCGTCGGGGTTGTCGTGGGCAATCAGGCCTCGGGCATGCC
>JBKHJS010000093.1:0-8988 GCA_046537995.1 Desulfobacterales bacterium | reverse complement strand
GACATGGACGTAACCCGATTGATCATCGTGGCCGTCGGCGGGCAGGGAAATCTGCTGGCCTCGCGCGTGCTCGGTGAGGCCGCCCGGCGCTCGGAGGTGCCGGTGCGCATGAGCGAAATTCACGGTATGGCCCAGCGGGGCGGGGTCGTGGAATCGGCCCTGGTGTTCGGAGACGCCCAAAGCACGATCATTTCCGACGGGGAAGCCGACATCCTGCTCGGTTTTGAGCCTGCCGAGGCGCTGCGCGCCCTGAAAAAATGCAATCAAAACACCACCATGATCACCAACACCGCGCCGCTGCCCCCGTTTACCGCAGCCACCGGCAAGGGTACCTATCCGGAGCTCGATACGATCAAGGCCCGGCTTGCCGACAAGTGCGCCCGCTTGATCACCCTGGATGCCGCGGATCTGGCAAAGCAGGCCGGAAATGTGCTTGCCGTGAACATGGTGCTGCTGGGCGCGCTTAGCGCAACCGGGTTGCTTCCCCTGAGCCCGGATAGCCTGGAGGCCGCCATCCGGGAAGTCACCCGGCAGCCGTTTGTGGAGATCAATTTAAAGGCCTTTGAACTGGGACGGCAGGCGGCCGCGGCCTGATCAGGCCTCCGGCAGGTCCTTTGTACAGAAACGGGCTGCAATGTCTTGCTGTTCGTCCAGGATTTCCCGCAGCACGGCCATATCGGTCATGGGATTCATGATCACCGCGCGCAGCACCACCATGTCTTCCGGGCAATGGCGGTCCCCCTGGAGAGTGGTCCGCGAAACAAAGCTGTGGCCCGCTTCCCGCTGCATCCGCTGTAGATCCCGGTTTACCTTGTTCAAGCCGTTGTTGATACGGCATTTTTCTTCCTGGTTTTTGCGGCCGAGGCTTTTCCGGATATCAGCCGGGCAGTACCTGTAGGTCAGGATGTTTAAAACCGGCTCGGTGACCAGTTCAAAATCCGGCCGCTGCCGGATTTCCTCGGCAAATGCCGCTGCGGTCCGGATGCCGTGATCAATGAGCAGGGCATAGCCCTTGCTGCCCATGATTTTCAGGGCGCTGTCCAGGATCAGGGAGTTGGCCTCCCGGGAGCCGGACAGCGACTTGATTCCCAGGTCCACCGATCCCCGCCGGTTGACGTAGTGGGCATGGTAGGCGATCACATCCAGGATGGTTGGATCCCGGAAATACACCATGCCGCAGCTCATGGGCATGTAAAACTGCTTGTGCCCGTCAATTGTGACCGAATCGCTTTTCTCGATTCCCTGAAGCAGGTGGCGGTATTCCCGGGACATCATGGTCGGCCCGCCCCAGGCGGCATCCACGTGAAAATGGATGCTGTGCCTGTTGCAGACCTCGGCAATCGCATCCAGTGGGTCCACCGTGCCGGTCTCCGTGGCCCCGGCAATGCCGACCACGGCAAGGATGCAGGTGCTGGGCGATCGGGATTTGAATCGTTCAATGGTTTGTTCCAGGGCATTGACGTCCATCTGGTAGTGGTCGTCCACCTCGATGGGGATGACGTTATCATTGCCGAGCCCCAGGATCCCCGCGGATTTTCTGAGTGAATAGTGCACCAGACGGGATGCCAGGATGACGCAACGATCCACCTCATGGGCCCGGAAGGCCGCCGGCACCCCTTCGCACTCAATGCCCCGGAATTTTTCCGTGGGTGCGAACCGGGAGTTTCTTGCCACCCACAGCGCGGTGAGATTGGCGGTGGTGCCGCCCTCGGTAAACACGCCCAGGGTGGTTTCCGTGTTCTGCACGTGCTCGTTGTAAAAAGGCGGGTCCATCTGGTAGATCAGCCGGTGGATTTTTGCGATCACCTGCTTTTCCACCACAGAGACCACCTTTGAGGTCTCCAGCTTGACCACGTTCTGGTTCAAGGCGGCCACAATGGTCTTGAGATGAACCATGAAGTAGGGAATGGCAGATGTCATGTGCCCCACGAAATAGGGGGAAGCCACGTTGACCGCGTGCGGGGCGGTTTCGTTGATCAGGCAGGTGATCACATCCGCGAGTTTTTTCTCCGGATCTTCGCTGATTTCCGTGCGCATGTAGCTGCGTGACAGGTCGCGCAGGCTCTTGGCTTCGGTAATGCCGACATGACGCTTGAGAAACTCGTTGAGGCCGAAGAGAATGCGCTCCATGTATTTAACCAGCGTCGCCCGGCAGTCATCGTCCTCCGGGCGGATAAATACCTTGGACAAGTGTTCCCAGTCTGCGACCAGTTCTGTTTTTGAAGGCGGCGGGGTATTCTCGGCCATTGATTTTAAAAAGCTTTTTTTTTATAGTATCGCAAATGTCCTTTTGCCTTGTCCCTGCCCGGGTCAGGCAAAAAGAGAAGTAATTTAAAAGTCATAATTATAATCGCAAGCTCACAGGCAGGTCAACAACAATTCCGGCAATTTTTCCCGGGCCGACCAATGAACAGCGCGCTGGTCGTGGAGGTGATCATCGTGGTCGGCCCGGCGATGGGCGAAGCTGCCCGGAATGATCCGGATGCGGCCCGGCAGCAGGACGTGCTCAAGCTCTGGCTCTTCGCGGTTTCATAAAGAATCGGTATGATGATGCCATGACTTTGAAAATCCAGGAAATTTCCCGGCAGCAGTGTTTTGAACGCCTGGCCGGCGGGGCGGTGCTGGTGACGGTCAACCGCAGGCTGGCCCGGTCCGGTGCGTCCCGGTATGCCGAGTTTCGCATAAAGCTGGGGGAGACTGCCTGGCAGACACCGGATATACTGCCCTATGGGGCGTGGCTTGTTCGGCTGTTTCATGATCTGCTTTATTTTTCCCCCCTTGACGAGCCCGACAGCCGCGTTCAGCCTGTGCTCATGGACGATCTGCAGGAAAGGCTGGTATGGGAACGCATCATTTCCGAATCCGAGGCGGCCTCCCGCCTGATTGACGTGTATGAAACCGCCCGCATGGCCCAGGAAGCCTGGCGCCTGTGCCGGGAATGGAAGGTGCCCGTAGGCGACGGCATGGCGTGGTCCGCGCCTGATCCGGCCGCATTTTCCGGATGGGCGGAAAGCTTTGCGCAGTTCTGCCGCCAATCGGGATTTCTGGATCACGCGAGCCTGGCCGGGCATTTGTGCGCGCCCGCGGCGGACGGGCGCATCAGCGGGGTGCCGGAATTGATCCTTGCCGGATTTGACGAATTGACCCCGGCCCAGATGGATCTGTTTTCCGCATTTCATGCCGCAGGCACCCGCGTGTGCCGGCTGGCCTGGCCGGTACGGGCCGGTGGGGCAGTCACGGTAGTGGCCGAAGATGATGCAGCCGAAATCCGGGCCGCTGCCTGGTGGGCGCGCAGGCACGTGCAAGCAGATCCGGGCGCGCGTATCGCGGTGGTGTCTCCGCGGCTGGCCGCAGACCGGGAAGCGGTCTGCCGGGAGTTTGAGGACGCGCTTTGTCCAAACGCCATCCTGTCTTCGCATCCGCCGGACAGGCAGATGTTTAATATTACGGCCGCGCCCGGGCTGTCGGCTTATCCCGTGGTGGCTGCAGCAGAGCGCATCCTGGATATCGCCGGCCGGCAGGGGGCAGAGGTGTTTGAGTGGAGCCGCCTGCTGCGTTCGCCTTTTCTGGCGGGCGCGGAAACCGAGTTCGGGGCACGCGCAGCACTGGATGCCGAAATCCGGGCACACGGTGATCTTTTTTTTCCGATCTCCGGAATCATCCGGATGGCCGGATCCCTGGCAGGCAAGTCGGGTATTGAATCGGATCTGCGCATTCTGTCTGCAGTCCTGGAAAAACTCCGGACCCTGGCCCGGGACATGCCGGCCCGGCAGTCCCCGGATCAATGGACGGAAACTTTTTCCGGGCTGCTGGATGCCGCCGGCTGGCCCGGACAGCGCAGCCTGTCAAGCCGGGAGTATCAGACGGTATCCGCCTGGCACCAGGTCTTGGAGGCCTTTGCGCGGCTTGCACCGGTAAGCGGTTCGCTGTCCGGGAGAGAGGCCGGGCGGATTCTTTCCCGCATGCTGGCCGAAACCCCTTTTCAGCCAGAGCAGCCCGACGTGCCGGTTCAGATTATGGGGATGCTGGAGGCCGCAGGCGAGGAATTCGACGCCCTTTGGATCATGGGCATGCATCACGAAATCTGGCCGCCCCCGGCCCGGCCCAACCCGTTTGTGCCGGTTACGATCCAGCGCGAACAGGGCCTTCCCCATTCCAGCCCGGCCCGGGAGCTGGCGTATTCCCGGCAGATCACAAGCCGCCTGCTTTGCTGCGCAGACGAGATCATTTGCAGCTATGGCGGCAGTGACGGGGAAAGCATGCGCCTGGCAAGCCCGCTGATTGATCATCTTGAACAGGCCCGGGGCCCGGAAACCGGTGTCGGCTACTGGCAGCAAATGCAGGAAAGCGCTGAGATTGAGCGTCTTGCAGACATTGCGGGTGCAGACGTGCCCGCGGGCGGGGACGTGCCCGGCGGTACCGGCATCATCAAATCCCAGGCACTGTGCCCGTTTCAGGCTTACGGCAGATACCGCCTGGGCGCCCGCCGTCTTGAAATCCCGGAGCAGGGTTTAAACGCCCGGGACCGGGGAATTCTGGTTCATCGCGTACTTGAACTGCTCTGGAATCAGATCTGCGACCACCAGCGCCTTTCGGCAATGAGCGACCGGGAATTAGACGACACGATTGCCGAAGCTGTTGCGCGCGCAATCCGGAAGCTTGCAGGCATGCGGCCGGATACCTTCACGGACCGGTTTACCCGGGTTGAAACCGACCGGCTTCACAATCTGGTGGCAGAATGGATGGCCCAGGAACGGGCCAGGGCGCCCTTTGCCGTAAAGCAAACCGAAAGCCGCATGCATGTGAGGATCGGAGATATCGGCCTGCATGCCTTTGCCGACAGAATCGACGCCCTGGAGACCGGACAGGAGGTGATCATTGATTATAAAACCGGTACCCCCAGCCCGGGCGACTGGTTTGTCGAGCGCATTGCCGAACCCCAGCTGCCGGTCTACAGCCTCGGCCTGGGCAGGGAACCGGGGGGCGTTTTATTTGCCCGCGTGAGAAAGGGCGAGGCCGCGTATCTTGGCATTGCCGCTGCCGACGGACTTTTTCCCCGGGTCAAGGGCATCATGGACGACGGGCGAATTGCAAAGGATTGCCAAAGCATCCGGGAGGCCATGGCGCAATGGGAGCAAAAGCTTTTTACCCTGGCAGAAGAAATCCGCACGGGCCATGCGGCCGTGTCCCCGGTTTCGGAAAACAAGGCCTGCCGGTATTGTGATCTTGCCCCCTTGTGCCGCGTCTGGGAGGTACCGGGAACATGACGCAGATTGCAGACGCAGAACAACGAAGGCGGGCGCTTGACCCGGAGCGGTCATTTATCGTGCAGGCCCCGGCCGGATCGGGCAAGACCGAGCTGCTGATACAGCGCTACCTGGGGCTGCTCGCTGGGGTGGAAAATCCCGAGGAAATCCTGGCCATTACATTTACCCGCAAGGCGGCCGCAGAGATGCGCAACCGGGTGCTTGCCGCCATTGCCCGGGCCGCGGAAAACATGCCGCCGGAGCAGCCCCATGACCGCACCACCTGGGAACTGGCGCGGCAGGCCGGGCAAAGGGATGCGGATAAAAACTGGCAGATGGAGAAATATCCCTCCCGGATGCGGATCATGACAATTGATTCGCTGTGTGCCGGGCTGACCCGCCAGATGCCGGTGCTTTCCGGATTCGGGGCGCCTGCGCGCATTACCGACGACCCGGATGCCCTGTATGCGCGCGCTGCGCAAGAGACCGTGTCTGCGCTCGAAGGCGGGAAAAACCGGTCCGGGGCAGTGGAAACCCTGGTGCGCCACCTGGATAACCGGCTTTCGGCCCTGGAAAACCTGGTGGCCCTGATGCTGCCCCGCCGCGATCAGTGGATGCGGCATGTGGCCCGGGCGGATGACCCGCAGCAGCTGCGGCCCATGCTGGAATCCGCCCTGGAGGCGATCATCGGTGAGGCACTGTCGGATCTGCGCAGCCGGTTTCCGGATGCAGCGGTTTCGGATCTTGCGGATCTGGCACGGTTTGCCGCGTCAAACCTGGAGGCTGCCGGCGCGCAATCCCCCATTATCCATGCCCGGAACCTAAGCGGCCTGCCCGGCACCGATCCCAGCGACCTTGCGGCCTGGCAGGGACTTGCCGAGCTGCTTTTAACCCAAAGCGGAGATTGGCGCAAGGGCGCCAATAAGAACCTCGGTTTTCCGGCACCCGGGTCTGCCAAGGGGGGCCCGGAAAGAAAGATGCAGCTGGAGCACCGGAAAGCCCGGTTTAAAACGTTTTTGGAGAACCTTTCCGGTGATTTTCGCCTGGCCGAAGCCCTGGACATGGTGCGGCGCCTGCCTGCCCCCGCATACAGCGACAGTCAGTGGGCGGTGCTCGAGGCGCTTTTTGACGTGCTCTGGTTGTCTGTGGGGCAGCTGCAGGCGGTTTTCGGGGCGACCGGGGAGGTGGATTTCGCAGAGACCGCCATCCGGGCGCGGATCGCCCTGGGAGAGCCGGAATATCCCACGGACCTGGCATTGTCCCTGGATTACCGCATTTCGCATATTCTCATGGACGAGTTCCAGGATACCAGCATCAGCCAGTTTGAACTCATGCAGGGCCTGACCGCGGGATGGTCTGCCGGGGACGGCAGGACATTTTTTGCGGTAGGCGATCCCATGCAGTCGATATACGGGTTTCGGGAGGCCGAAGTGGGCCTTTTCCTAAAGGCTTGGCAACAGGGCCTGGACGTCCACGTGCCGCTGGAAAGACTTGTGCTGAAAAGCAATTTCCGCTCCGAGGCGGGCATCGTGGAATGGGTGAATTCGGTGTTCTCCATGGTGCTGCCGGAAACCGGGGATGCCGATACCGGTGCCGTGCCCTACATGCCCGCCGAACCGGTTGTTGCCAAAAACCGGGATCCCGCCGTGAGCGTGCACCCTTTAATTGAGTCAGATGATGCAGACGAGGCCGATTATGTGCTCGACTGCGTGAATCATGCCCTGGACGCTGACCCGGAAGGCACCGTGGCCGTGCTGGTGCGCAGCCGCAATCATTTAAAGACCATTGTCAGCGAATTTCGCCGGGCCGGTCTTCGCTTTTCCGCGGTAGAGATCGATTCCCTGGCGGATCGACCGGTGGTCCGGGACCTGGTATCCCTGACCCGGGCCCTGTCGCATCCGGCAGACCGCGTCGCATGGCTGGCAGTATTGCGTGCCCCCTGGTGCGGATTGACGCTGAAGGATCTGCATGCGCTTGCGGGTATGGATACCAGTCGCCCGGTTTACGACCTGATTTGCGATGAAAGCCGGATCTGCGCCATGAGCCAAGACGGCCAAAACCGCCTGCAGCGGGTCCGGCCGGTCCTGGATGAGGCCATGGCCCAGCGCGACCGGCGCAGTCTGCGGCGGCGGGTGGAAAGCGCCTGGACCGCCATGGGCGGGCCGGCCACCGCGGCGACCGCAGACGAGCTTGCCGACGTGCCGGTGTATTTGGATTATGTGGCTGCGCACCTGGGTATTGATCCGCTTACGGACGTGGCGGCATTTGAGCAGGGGGTCTTCGGCCTGTTTGCCCTGCCCGATGCCGGGGCGGATCGGCGTCTGCAGATCATGACCATCCACAAGGCCAAGGGCCTGGAGTTTGACACGGTGATCATTCCGGGCCTGGGCAAAAGCCCCCGCAGCCAGGATCCTTCCCTGCTGCTGTGGCAGGAGCGGGCGGCCGCACCCGCCGGGCAATCCCTTTTAATGGCGCCCATTTCCGAGACCGGGGCTGAAAAGGACGCCATATACCAGTATATTCAGCAGCTCCAGCAGACCCGGCGCGATTATGAAACCGGCCGCCTGCTGTATGTGGCAGCCACCCGGGCGATCAAGCGCCTGCACCTTTTCGGCCGTGCATCCCTGGATAAGGCCGGCAGCCTTTGCAGGCCGGATTCCCGCAGCCTGCTGAGCGTTCTGTGGCCGGCGGTGCACGACCTGTTTGAAGCCGCCGCGCAGCAGGGCAAGATCCGCAGTACCCCGCCTCAGGAGGAAGCCTTTCGCGCATCGGAAAATCGGATCCGGCGCCTGCATGCGGACTGCAAACTTCCCCGGCCTTATCCGGATGCGCCGGAACCCGCCGGAAAATCCCCCGTAATCGGGCCTGAAGCAATTGAATCGTTTTCCCCCCGCTTTGACTGGGCCGGGATTACCCTGCGGCATGTGGGAACCGTGGTCCATCAATGGCTGCGGGTCATATGCGAAAACAACCCGGAAAACTGGGATCGGCAGAAGATTTATAATCTCCGGGATCTGCTGCAAAGGGACCTGCTGCGTATCGGGGTCTGCCAATCGGATATCAGGGCCGCGACCTCGCAGGCGGAAAAGGCATTGATCAATGCAGTGACCGATCATACGGGCCGGTGGATTCTTTCCCCCCACTTTCAGGGGGCCTGCGAGTATGCCGTCAGCGGCATTGTCAGCCATGAGGTCGTTAATGCGGTGATCGACCGGACTTTTGTGGATGACCAGGGGGTGCGCTGGGTGATAGATTATAAGAGCGGCATTCACGGCGGCGGCGGGCTGGCCGATTTCCTGGACCAGGAGCAGGCGCGCTATACCCCCCAGATGACCCGCTACGGCGAGCTGATGAAAAAGATCGACGGCCGTCCCCTGCGCCTGGGCCTGTATTTTCCCATGATCCCGGCCTGGCGCCAGTGGTCGCAATAGGCGCAAATCCGGTTATTCGCCGATGATCTTGACCAGCACGCGCTTTTTCCGGCGGCCGTCAAATTCGCCGTAAAAGATCTGCTCCCACGTGCCAAAGTCCAGCCGGCCCTCGGTGATGGCAACCACCACCTCGCGGCCCATAACCTGGCGCTTCATATGGGCATCTGCATTGTCCTCGCCCACGTTGTGCCGATACTGGGAGACCGGCTCGTGCGGGGCCAGCCGCTCCAGCCACTCGTCATAGTCCTGGTGCAGGCCCGATTCATCATCATTGATGAACACAGAGGCGGTTATGTGCATTGCGTTTACAA
>JBKHJS010000092.1:0-9023 GCA_046537995.1 Desulfobacterales bacterium | reverse complement strand
CCGCAAACCCCACAGGACCAGAAAAAATGCATGAGCTGCCGGTAACCGAAAGCATTCTCAACATCATCCTCAAGCACGCGGAAAAAAACCAGGTCAGCCGGGTGGTTTCCGTTACCCTGCATATCGGGGAGTTAAGCGACCTGGAAAACCAGTGGGTCCAGCATTACTTTGATTACCTGAGCAAAGAGACCCCGGCCGCAGGCGCCGTGCTGAAAATCGAACGGATTCCCATCACGCTCAGGTGCCGAAACTGCCAGCACACCATAAAAATCCGAAAAGAGGAGATGGGCGGCTTGAGCTGCCCGGAATGCGGCACCGAAGGAGACTTTTCCCTTGTCTCGGGCAGGGAATACTATATCAAGGAAATGGAGGCGATGTAATGGACGAAATCAAGCTCATCGAGGTAAAAGAAGACATCCTTTCCGACAACGACGAAGCTGCCCGCAAGCTGCGCGACAAGCTCCGCCGGGACAGATGTTTTGCCGTCAACCTCATGTCCTCGCCCGGGGCGGGCAAGACGTCTTTGCTGCTCAAGACCATCGCCGCATTAAAAGACGAATTCAAAATCGGGATCATTGAAGCGGATATCGATTCCATGGTTGATGCCGAGAAAATCCGGGAAACCGGTGTAACCGCGGTTCAACTCCGCACCGGCGGCTTCTGCCACCTGGATGCCGCCATGGTCAAAACCGGTCTTGAAGGCCTGGGATCAGAATCCTTTGACCTGGTATTCATTGAAAATGTCGGCAACCTGGTCTGTCCTGCAGAATTTGACACCGGCGCCATTAAAAACGCCATGATCTTAAGCGTGCCCGAAGGCGATGACAAGCCGCTGAAGTATCCCCTGATGTTTACACGGGCCGACGTACTGCTGGTCAACAAAATCGACATGATGGAGCTGTCCGATTTTGATCCGGCCGCCTTAAAAAAGCGCGTTCAGAACCTGAATCCCGGTATGCCGATATTTGAAATCTCGGCCAAAACCGGCCGGGGCATAGCGCTCTGGACGGACTGGATACGCCGGGAAGCCAAGGATTTTGCTTGACAAATCACCGCCGATGTAGTTTAATTTACAAAAATTACCAATAATTGGATCTTTTTTTACGACGCAGGTCAGCGGCAGACAGATTCCATATCCTTTCTACTCACTCCGACTCGACATACAATGATGCAAGACGACGGCAATGAAAAAAGAAATCCCGGCACGCAGACGGATGAAACGCAATTCGATATAAACATCCGCTTCGAAGATGAAAACGGGGTTCAATACGGTGACTCCCCTGCTGCACAGCAGCCGGAAAGCTCAGAAAAAGAAGAGCAGACCCTCATGGATGCGATAAACGATATTCGGGCACAAGTGCAGGCGCTTTCCGACGAATTCGAGGCCAAGCTCAAGTACGACCAGCACAAAAACAAAATCATTGACGGACTTCACCAAGACTTGCAGGGATACCGGGAAGGCCTTATCAAGAAGCATTTTCACTCCATGATCACCGATGCCATCAAGATCGTGGATGACATCCGGAAATTAAAAACCCATTATGAAGACCAGCCCCCCACTGAGGAAACCCTGCCCACCCTGCTGAAGTTTCTGGAGGATATCGCCTCGGATATTGAGGACCTGTTTTCATGGCAGGGGGTTGTACCGTTTACGTGCAACACAGAGTACTTTGACAGCACCCGCCAGCGCGTGGTCAAAAAAATCGAAACCTTTGATCCGGGCACGGACAAAAAAGTTGCCGCCAGCCTCCGGCCGGGATATGAATGGGATGACAAGGTGCTCCGGCCGGAAATGGTGGCTGTCTATGTCTACAACAATGAAAGCACACAAGAAGGCGACACACACTGATGGACAAGAATATCAAGCGCATATACGGCATCGATCTGGGCACCACCTACTCCTCCATTGCATACGTGGATGAATACGGCAAGGCCGTGATCATCCCCAACGCGGAAAATGAACGGGTAACCCCCTCGGTGGTGTTTTTTGATGAAAACAACATCGTGGTCGGTGAAGTGGCCAAGGAAAGCTCCAAACTGTACCCCAACGAGGTGATCAGCTTTATCAAACGATCCATGGGAGAGCCGAATTTCATCTTCGAGTATGGATCCGAAACCTACCGGCCGGAGGAAATCTCCTCCTACATATTGAAAAAGCTGGCCCAGGATGCCGCGCAGTACATGGGAGAAGAAATCACCGACGTGGTCATTACCTGCCCGGCCTATTTCGGCATCAACGAGCGCGAGGCCACGCGCAAGGCCGGTGAAATTGCGGGATTCAACGTACGCCAGATCATCAACGAACCCACAGCCGCCGCCATTGCCTACGGTTCCCTGGATACCTCCCAGGATCGTGTGGTGCTGGTATACGACCTGGGCGGCGGCACATTTGACGTCACCATGATCGACATCCGCAAGGATTCCGTGGAGGTGATCTGCACCGGCGGGGATCACAATCTGGGCGGCAAGGACTGGGACGACCGGATCGTGACGTACCTGGTGGAAAAGTTCCAGGAAGAAACCGGCATTGAGGAGGACATCCTGGATGATCCGGATACCTGGCAGGACCTGCAGCTTTCAGCGGAAAAGGCCAAGAAAATTCTCAGCCAGCGGCCCAAAACCCCCATATCCGTTACCCACGGCGGCCAGCGCGTCAAGCTGATCATCGAGCGGGAAAAATTCGAGGAACTCACCGAGGACCTGCTGGAGCGCACCGTGGACTTTACCCGGGAAATGCTCCAGACCGCACAGGACAAGGGATACTCGGAAATCGACGAGATCATCCTGGTCGGCGGAGCCACGCGCATGCCCCAGGTTGCCGGGCGCATTGAAAGTGAATTCGGCATGACCGCCAAGGTGTTTGACCCGGACGAGGCGGTGGCCAAGGGTGCGGCCATATACGGATGGAAGCTCGCTTTAAATGACGACCTGGTGCGCAGGATCTCTGAGAAAACCCAGAAAAAGATTGAGCATCCGGAAAATCTCTCGGAAATGATTGAAAAAAGCGAAATTTCAGCCGAGGACTTCAAAATCGCGGCCCAGGAACTCTCAGACGACACCGGCTACACCCTGCCATCCGTGGAAAACGCCATGCTGCGGGTAAAAAACGTCACCAGCAAGAGTTTCGGGGTGGTGGCCCACAACCCCTCGGACGAACAGATCGTCTTCAACCTGGTGCTCCGGAACACGGCCGTGCCGGTTAACGTGAAAAAGAAATTCTATACCGCTGTGGAAAACCAGAAAACCGTGCTGATCCAGATCATGGAAAGCGAAACCAGCGATATCGAGGTCCCCATCGAACATGCAGCAGAAATCAAGACCGCAGTCCTCCACCTGCCCCCGAACCTGCCGGCGGATCTGCCCATAGAAATCACTTTTGATCTAAACGACGAGGGGCAGCTTCATATCACGGCAGTGGAAACCAGCGAGCAAAGACAGGTGGAAGTGGTGCTTGACACGGCATGCGTGATAAGCGGCGAAGAATTGGAAAGGGCCAAGGAAAGGTCCCAAAGCCTGGTGGTGCATTGATATTCCCTTTGATCGACAAGCCGGACACAACCCCTGACAAACGCCCGAATTGCACCCGCCCCGGGCGTAAAAGCCCTGATTTCCAGGTCGGCGCCTGCCCATGGCGCCGGATAAAAACACCAAATTATTCATAAGTTTATGGAACGCGAAAATTTTTACATTCTGCTCGAACTGCCCTGTGATCCGCCTGAAACAAACCCGGAGGTCATTGAAAAGGCCATTTCCAAAAAGCAGTCCGAATGGAGCCGGCTGCGCAATCATCCCACCAAGGGATTGCATGCCCAGAAATACATCAACATGATCCCGGAAATCCGCCGGGTCATGCAGGATGAAGCCCTGCGCGCCAAGGAAGCCGAGGCGGCAAAGCGACTTCTGGCAAAAGACAAGGAAAGCAAGCACCCGGAGATTGACCGGCATATCGATATTCTCATGGGCAAGGGGCATATTACCCCGGAGGAAAAAGCCAAGCTCACCAGGGTCCACGGATTTCGTGAAAGTGAAATCCAGGATCGGATCAATGCCCGGAAAAACGCCAGTTACCATCGGATCGACCAGCAGATCACCCTGCGCATGGCCAAGGGATACCTGACAGAATCAGAAATCGAAAAAATCGCCAAGCGCAACTCAGCCAAGGTCGAAGACGTCCGCAGCCGGGTCCGCTGCCCCATCCAAAAAACAGACAAGGATCCGGAAACCCCAAAGCCCAGGCAGCTGGATCGATCCCTTGAAAAAACCATCCGGGACAACCTGAAGCTGTTAAACAAATCCTCCCTGTACGATTTCCTGGAACTGCCGGAAAGCGCCGACCTGAAAAGCCTCCAGAACGCGGCTGTCCGCAAGAAAAAGGAGCTGACACACAGCAGCAAAAAAGACGCCGTGGCCACGGCCACCAGCACCCTGGCAGGCCACTGCATCACCATATTCAAATCCGAACAATCCAGAACCGCCTATGATATCAGCCTGGCCAAAACAAAGCTTTCGGAACTCGATTCCGATATCGAGATTGCCGGGATCAACGGCAAGCTCCGGCCGGAGTACTTCGAGATCCTGGTGGGCAAAGCCATGGATTTCGGCATGGAACGCGACGAGGCGGAAAAATACATCAAGGCCTACTGCCGCCGCAAAAACTGGACCGTCGAGGCGGCCCCGGAAAAACGGCGCAAATATCTCCTGGCTGCGGCCGTGGCAGCCGGACTCGTGGTTGTACTGGCAGCGGCCGGGATAATATATTATATCCACCACCAGCAGCAGATACGGCAATCCGAATATGAACAGATGATCGAGCAGGTCCGGGACAAAGACGCGCCGGAAGCCAAAATCGATGAACTTCAGGCATTTATCAATAATCACGGCAACGATGGCGGCTACGAGAAATATATAGCGCAGGCCCGCAATCGCATCGCGGAAATCAATGACAGCATGGCAGAAAACCAATACAGGGACTTTTCAGCCGCCGTGAAAGACCTGGCGGAAACAGGCAAGCACCAGGCGGCCATTGACAAATGCCGGCAGTACCTGGCGCAGAATCCGCCGGAAAAATACGCAAACAAGGCCGAATCGCAAATCAATGAACTGGAAAACCGGATTGAAAAACAGGACTTTGAGCAGTTAAAACAACTGATGATTGACGCCCCGGCACCGGAAAAAATCGAGGCCATCGCAGAATACCGGGAAAAATACCCCGAGGGCGCCTACCTGGATCAAGTCGATGAAATGCTCTCCGAGATCAGCGGGGAGTACTATATCTTTGTCAAAAACGAGCTTGAGACCTGTGAAAAAAAGCAGAACTGGCAGCGGTGCGCCGAGCTGTGCGAAAGCTACATCAGCCGCTATGACAACGCCTATGCAGACAAGCTCCAAAACCGGCTGGCGGGCTACCAAAAAAAGATCAAGCAGGACAGGGTATTTACCGCTCTTCGCCGAAAGGCCAAAAATTTCGGCACCGATTATGCCGCTGCCATCAAGATGTATAAGGACCACCTCTCAGCCTATCCCGACACCCCGATCGCCGGACGGATCCAGTCCGAAATCGAGGAGCTGGAACAAAAACAGCGCGAAAAAACCATTGCCGAGGCCGGTCAGCAATTCCGGGATCTGCTGGCACAGACCGGCAAGAGGTATGAGGAAAACCCCGAAGGCGTCGTGCGCGACACAAAAACCGGCCTGATGTGGCAGTTGCTCGACACCACGCTGACCCGGCCCGAAAAGTGCATGACCTATGAAAAAGCCCGGGAATACGTTAAAAATCTTTCCACCGGGGGATACACGGACTGGCGGCTGCCCACCGCAGATGAACTGGCCGGCATTTACAAGAACGATCCCTTTTTTCCCGCAATGGAAGAAAAATGGTACTGGAGCTCGGAAACCTACTCCAGCTACGATGACGGCTGGCAAAAAATTGTGGCCACGGTGAGCAACACGCAAGGCGGCAGCCGGCAAACCAAGCGCCGGGATTCCCGGGAATGCGGTGCAGTGCGGGCGGTTCGGGATTGAAATTCCTGTTTGTCGAACCGTTTTACGGCGGCTCGCACAAAAACTTCGGCATCCCCGTTGTCGAGGCCGCAAGGTACGGATGCCTGCCCCTGCTTCCCCAACGGCTATCCTACCCGGAAATCATCCCCCGGGAATTTCACGAAACCGTGCTGTACCGCTCCGAAGACGAACTGGTGGAAAAACTTGCCAACATCCTGCTGCGCCCGGATGCATATGAACCCGCCAGAAAGGCGATTTCCGCGGCCATGGCCGCATTTTCCTGGCAGCACCGGATCACCGGCTTTGACGCCGAGCTCGAAGCCCTGGCCGGAGCCGGGCCGGACACGGAGCGATGAAAAATATTATTGACAACCCGCTTTGATTTCTTTATGTTGCTTGAACATCTCGGGGCTGTAGCTCAGTTGGGAGAGCGCTTGAATGGCATTCAAGAGGTCAGGGGTTCGACTCCCCTCAGCTCCACCACCCAAGCCTGAATCAAACCGGAAAGCCCCGGGCTTTCCGGTTTTTTATGCCCTCAAAAAAGGCACGCCCCGGGTTGAACTGAAATCAATCTTCCTCTCTTCTCACATTTTTCGCCTGCGGCCCCCGATCGGTTTCTTCAACCTCAAAGCTCACGGTTTCACCTTCATTCAGGGTTTTAAAACCGTCCTGGTCGATGCCTGAAAAATGAACAAACACATCCTGTTCCTTTTCTTCATCTTTAATAAAACCGAATCCCTTTTTTTCGTTAAACCATTTCACTGTTCCACGTGCCAAAACCTGACCTCCTTTGAATAAATGAATCAATGCATCAAATTGTCCCGTCAACAAACGGGACTTGTAAATCCAACTTTGTGCTACAACAGACAAACTGTCAATAAATAATCGAAATTTGTTTCCGTTGCTGCCCTTGCCGGTAAATTATGGATTTGAAATCTGAAAAACGTCATGCGTGCCCAAATTCCTGTATTTGCAGATGATTTACCGCACGTCCACTGCGCTGCTGATGCGCCGGATCGCGTTGTCGATAAAAGCGGCATCACTCACTGTAACGGCAATGGCATTGTTCGGGCAAATGTCTGCACATCTGCCGCAGCCCCGGCAGATATCCGGATCAATTCTCGCCTGCCGGTTTTCCAGCCAAATGGCCCCGACAAAACAGACATCGCGCGCACAGCGGCCGCAGCCCTCGCACTGCTCGGTAACAAAAACGTTTACACCCGGCAACCGGGAGACCTTTTCACTGAGGCGCTCATCGAGAAACGGCAGTACCTGCCATAAACAGCAACAAGGGCAGCAGTTACAGACCGTCAACAATTTCTGCGACGGGCCGACGCCCAGCCATAAGGTATCAAGCCTGTTGCGGCCGATCAAATGGACCAGGCCGGCTTCCCGGCAGCGCCGGGCATGGGCGAGTGCGGCCTCCATGCTCACGGGGCGGCCGAATCCGGGATTGATATGCCGGGCCGCTTCACCCATAAACAGGCACCCCAGATTCCTGGGATAATCCCGGCATCCGGCTGAATCCCGGCAGATACAGAAATCCATGAGCCAGTGAAAACCGGCCTGTCGAATAAAATATTCAAGAACTTCCGAGGGTACCGGCATGCCGCCCCCTTCGCCGGCCTCGACCGATTCGTTTATTTCAATGACCTGATCTTTGGGCAGGTAGAAAACATCGTCATCTTTAAAAAGCATGCGGTGAACCAGGCCGCCCACAGGGCGCCGGCGGGTAAGGCGGGACCAGAAAAAGCGCTGGTGAAATATCCGGTTAATCAGCGGTCTTATCCAGTAGGGAGAGCTCATGGACAAACTCCGGGTTTCATGGAATCCGGCGCTTACACGCCGGGGTCTTGTGTTAAAGGCGCACTTTCTTCTGCAGCGTCCCCGGTTTCAGTTGTTTGGCTTCCATTGTTTTCGGCGGTTTCAGCGGATTTGTTTGCCTGCTTGCGCTGCTGTTTTTCCGCTTTTTTTTGTTTCTTGGCCAGTTCTTTCTGGCGCTTTTTAAACTGGTAATGAGATTTTGCCATAATTTTTCCTTTCCCGGAAGTGCCCGGAAGGATAGGCCAGATGATCATAACAGGCCGTTTCCGCGCGGTATCATTGCCGTTTCATGCAAATGCAGACGAAAAAAGGCACCCCCTGATTTCCAGGAGGTGCCTTTTTATGAGAGTTACTTTAAAAACAGATTACTCGGTTGTCACGTTGGCAGCGGCCGGGCCTTTTGCGCCCTGCTCGATGTCAAAGGTCACGCTTGCGCCTTCTTCAAGAGAGCGAAAACCAGACGCGTTGATTGCGCTGTGATGCACGAATACATCCGGTCCATTTTCCTGCTCAATGAAACCAAAACCTTTGTGGTCATTAAACCACTTTACTGTTCCGTTTGCCATAATACCATCCTCCTTTCATTAAATTATCAAGATCTTAAACTGGAGGATGACACATTCAAAATGAACATTACGCCCCTTCAGGAAAAAATCGCCCCGGCAGCCAAAGCCGGGGCCGCGTTGATTAAATTAAATATAACACATTTCGCGGCAAACGCAAACAAATTCGAAAATTATAAAAGCCCTTGCCGCCATGCCGCTTAAATCCGCTAAAAAACGGGACGTTGTTTGAAAACCGGCTTTTTGCCGGATCGACTCCGCGAAAACAGAGCCGTATCCGGATTGCGCTTTTGCCCGGAAATCCTTATCTTTTCAGAAAAAATCTGCAGACCGACAACCCTCACAAAAGGAGTTTTTGATGAAATACCTTCTCATCCTTGCCGCTGCGGCGGCTGCCATTGTCTTTTATCTGCGCATGCAAAAAACCACCGATACATCCGCGGACGGAAAACAAGTTGATGCTACTTATGTATGCGATGTATGCGGGGAGCATGAATGCATCTGCCGCGAGGAAAAGCACCCGGACCAGTAAGTCCCCACCCGCATAGCGGGAGGCCTTCAGGTAGCCTCTTTAAACGGGGCAGGAAAAATACGGGAAATAAATTCGCAATTCGATCGGTATCGATATCGATATCG
>JBKHJS010000091.1:0-9120 GCA_046537995.1 Desulfobacterales bacterium | reverse complement strand
TTGACTGGCCTTGTGCATGTGGTTATTTAGGTGTATGCTTGAGAAAAAAGTAAACGATTTCAAGGAAAGACGTGCATTATATATGGAACCTGGAACTGTTGTGGAATATATCGACCAGCAGCGAATCGTGTGCGCCGCGGTCCTGGAGGAAAAAGACGGCCGCCTTCGGCTGCTCAATGAAAACAATCGGGAAGTCAATCAGAAGGCCGCCCGCCTGACACATGTTTCGCATACCCGCCTGAATTTTTCCCAGGGGCGGGACAAGGTGGTGGAAGCGCTCAAGGAAACTGCCGTGCGGCGGCAGGCTTTAAGCCGGCACATTGACATCCCGGAAATCTGGGAGGCGGTGCACTCGCTGGAAGAATGGATTGATCTGGAGACCATGACCGCGTTCTGCTTTTCCGGGCAGCCGGAAAGCGATCACGAGTCTGCTGTGATCCGCGCATTTTTGGAAAACCGCACCTATTTCAAGTTCAGCCATGACTGGTTTTATCCGCACTCCGAGCAGACGGTGGAAAACAATATTGCCCGCCAGGAGGCCGAGGCGCGAAGGCAGCGGCTGATTGAAGAAGGCGGGCGGTGGATGCGCAGCGTGTTGGGCAACGGGGGCGCACCGCCCGAAGTCGATGCCGGGATTATCGATATTCTTAAATCCTATTATCTCCACGGCAAGGAAAGCGCCAACCCTTCGGCGGCAAAGGCCGTGCTGGCCAAGGCCGGGGCGGACGGACCGGAAACCATTTTTTCCGCCATGGTGCGTGCAGGATTATGGGATCCCAATGAAAATCTCGATCTTTACAGATACGAGATCCCCACGGAGTTTCCCGCTTCGGTCATGGAGAAGGCAGACGAGCTTCACCGCCGGGATGAAAATCTTCCGCCGGATCCAAAAAGGCGGGATCTGACCGATCTCGATATTTTTACCATTGACGGCCAGGGCACCATGGACTTTGACGACGCATTAAGCCTCGAGCAGCAGGGCAGGCAATTGCGCATCGGCGTGCATATCTCGGATGTGGCTGAATGGGTTGAAAAAGGCGGCGTGATCGACCAGGAGGTCATATCCCGGGGCACCTCGATTTACATGCCGGACCTGAAGATCCCCATGCTGCCAAACGGCCTGGCCGAAGACCTGTGCAGCCTGATCCAAGGAAAGGTGCGCCCGGCCATCAGCATATTTTTCACGGTGACTTCCCGGGCAGATATTGTGAATTACGAGATCGTGCCCTCCTGGATTTCTGTTAAGCGCCAGTTGATCTATACCGAGGCCGACGACATGATCCGGACCGATGAGGACCTTCAGGCGCTGCACAGGACCGCCCTGGCATTTAACCGCAAGCGCCTGGAAAACGGGGCCGTGCAGATCCTGCTGCCGGAACTCAACGTGCGCGTGTACAACGGCGGCGACATCCGGCTTAAGACCATGGCGCGCGACAGCCCCGGGCGCCTGCTGGTGGCCGAGATGATGATCATGGCCAACTGGGTGATGGCCCGTTTCCTGGCAAAAAACAAGATGCCGGCAATTTTCCGTTCCCAGTTAAACCCCAGGGGACGGCTGTATTCCGGCGACGACGAGGGGACCCTGTTTCAGAACTGGATGCAGCGGCGGATGCTCTCCCGGGTTGTGCTGGGTACCGGACCGGAGCCGCATTCCGGGCTCGGCCTGGATGCCTATACCACGGCTACATCGCCGATCCGCAAGTATTTTGACCTGCTGACCCAGCGGCAGCTGCGGGCCTGCTTTGCAATGGAAGAACCCTACAGCGCATCCGAGATCGATGAAATACTGCAGATGCTGCAGCTTCCGCTTTCCCGCGCCCGCCTGGTGCAAAACCGCAGGCTGCGGTTCTGGGTCCTGAAATACCTCGAAGGCATGATCGGCACCAAGGCAGAGGCTATTGTACTGGACAAGCGGAGGGACGGATACACGATCCTGCTTCCCGATTACCTCATGGAGGCCCGGATGTCTGCGGCTTCCGGCGTGGATTTAAAGCCCGGGGACCTGGCCCGGATTACCTTCCAGCATGTGGATGCGGCCCGGGACAAGCTTGCCGTGTTTCTCGGGTAACAGGAGATGAAATGAATTTTTGAGGAAAGAGGATCCCATGTCCATGCCCAAGACCAAGATCGTGTGTACCATCGGACCGGCCTCTGCCGATACGGAGACCATCACCCGGATGATCCGGGGCGGCATGAGCGTGGCCCGGCTCAACTTTTCCCACGGCACCAGGGAAAATCACGCGGAAATGATCCGCATGATCCGGGCGGCCTCGGAAAAGGCCGACGCCTCAGTGGCCATTCTCCAGGATTTGCGGGGCCCCAAGATCCGGGTCGGCGAGATCGCGCCGCCGGGCATTCACCTGGACCCCGGGGACTGCCTGATTTTGACCACGGAGCCGGGCATCGGGCAGGGCAACCGGGTTTCGGTGAGCTATACATATTTGCCCGAGGATGTCTCCAGAGGCGATACCATTTTGCTGGCAGACGGACTCATGGAGCTTGTGGTCAAACGGACCACTGATACGGAGGTCCACTGCGAAGTCATTACCGGCGGGACCCTGACTTCCCACAAGGGTATCAATCTGCCCTCGGGCAGCATCCGGACTCCGGCCATAACGGATAAGGACCGCGGCGATCTGGATTTTGGCCTTTCCCAGGACGTGGACTACGTGGCCATGTCCTTTGTACGCAATGCCGAAGACGTGCGTCATGCAAAGAAGATTATTGCCAAAGCCGGCTGCGACACCCCGGTGATCGCCAAGATCGAAAAACACGAGGCATTAAATGACATTGACAACATTGTGGAGGTCTCTGACGGGATCATGGTGGCCCGGGGGGACCTGGGCGTGGAGATTCCCCTGGAAAACGTGCCCGGCACCCAGAAGATGCTGGTTCACAAGGGGAACCAGGCCGGAAAACCCGTAATTATTGCCACGCAGATGCTGCGCTCCATGATCGACTCGCCCCGTCCCACCCGGGCCGAGGCCACGGACGTGGCAAACGCCGTTTTGGACGGCACAGACGCCCTGATGCTCTCGGAAGAAACCGCCACCGGCAGCCACCCGGTCGGGGCGGTGCAATACATGGTCCGCATTGCCGCGGAGACAGAAAAAAAGTATCCTTATGCAAGATCCTTTCAGGAGGTTCTCCAGACGCGGATATCGGAGTCCGTGGCGCATGCCACCTGCATTCTTTCCGACCACCTGGCGG
This sequence comes from Desulfobacterales bacterium, assembly GCA_046537995.1. GTDB lineage: Bacteria > Desulfobacterota > Desulfobacteria > Desulfobacterales > Desulfosalsimonadaceae > Desulfosalsimonas. Next base: position 5,910 of record JBKHJS010000091.1, on the reverse strand, counting down.
CCCGGGCCATTATCGCCACCACCAAGAGCGGATTCACCGCCCACCAAATCGCCCGGTTCCGGCCCAGCAGCCGGATTATCGCGGTATCGCCGGAGATTAAAACAGTACGGCGCCTGGCTTTGTACTGGGGCTGCCTGCCCGGGCTCATGGAGCATACCCGGGACACCGACCAGATGTTTGATCTGGCCTCGGAGTTTGCCATTGAAAGGGGTCACGCCCGGGCCGGCGACCTGGTGGTGATCACCGCGGGCCATCCCATGTGGGAGGCGGGCACCACCAACATGATCACGGTACGGCGGCTTTCAGAGACGTAATCCGGAATTCGGGCGGCTGAGGCATAAAACCGACAGGGGGCAAATTCCGAAAAGGTTTTCCCGCGTGCGCGCGGGGTGCTTCATGGTTATAGTATGTAAATATGCTGACGCGTAGAGGCTTGCAGACACAGACAGGATCCCGGCCATGAGCAAGCATCAGGGAAAAATCGGCATTGAGCGCGCCGCCCGGGCCACCGGCATCCTGCCGCTCCTGATTTTCCTGGGTGCGGCCGTCATGGTGCCCCATACGGCCGCGGGCGAGTCGTATCGACTGGCCGTTGCCTGGGTTCCCGGGCTGGGCGTGAACCTTTCCTTCATGCTCGACGGGCTGAGCGTGCTTTTTGCGCTCATCATTGCCGGTGTCGGGTTTTTTGTCACCCTGTATGCGGTGGATTACCTGCACGGCCACCGGCATACCGGCCGGTTTTTTCTATTTCTCCACGCATTCATGCTCTCCATGCTGGGCCTGGTCCTTGCCGACAACGTGCTGTCGCTGTTCGTGTTCTGGGAGCTGACCACGATATTTTCCTACCTGCTCATCGGTTTTGAGCACGAAGCCGAGGCCTCCCGGAAAAGCGCCCGCCAAGCGCTGCTGGTCACGGGCGCCGGGGGGCTGGCCCTGCTGGTGGGATTCCTGCTGCTGGGAATTGCAGCCGGAACATACGAGATCTCGCAGATGATGGCCATGAGCGCTTCCCTGCAGGCTCACCCGTTTTACGGCGCCATCCTGGTAATGGTTTTTCTCGGCGCGTTTACCAAGTCCGCCCAGTTTCCGTTTCATTTCTGGCTGCCCAATGCCATGGCCGCGCCCGCGCCCATCAGTGCGTTTCTGCATTCGGCCACCATGGTCAAGGGCGGCATCTACCTGCTTGCCCGGTTTCATCCAATTTTGGGCGGATCTGCGGCCTGGACTGCGGTGCTGGTCATCGTGGGCGGCGTGACCGCGGTTGTCGGGGCGTTTACCGCCCTGGGACAGTCGGATTTGAAGAAAATCCTGGCCTACACCACGGTTTCGGCCCTGGGTATTATGACCATGTTTCTGGGCGGGCAGACCGCGCCCTCGCTGACCGCGGCCATGACATTTCTGCTGGTCCATGCGATTTACAAGTCCGCGCTTTTTCTGGTGGCCGGCATTATTGATCACCAGGCCGGCACCCGGGATATTGAAAAGCTCGGCGGCCTGGCCCGGTCCATGCCGGTGACTGCTTTTGCCGCCTTTGCCGCCTGTTTTTCCATGGCCGGGTTCCCGTTGTTTTTCGGATTTATCGGAAAGGAAATCATGTACAAGGGGGCCCTGGCAGAAGCCATGATGCCGGAGCTGACCGCTGCGGCGGCCGTACTGGCAAACGGGCTGATGACCGCGGTGGCGGGTATTTTCCTTATCGGTCCCTTTCTCTCCGGTGCGGCGCGGCATCCCGAGCCCAGACCCGAGGCGTGTGCCGCCATGTGCAGCGGGCCCCTGGTTTTGGGCGGGCTGGGCATATTTTTCGGCATTATCCCGGATTTCGTTGGAAAGTGGCTGGTGGCCCCGGCGGTACTGGCGTTTCATGCGCACCTGGAGCATATCAAACTGGAACTGTTTCACGGGATTAATGCCCCCCTTTTGCTCAGCGCGGTCACCCTGGCCCTGGGGGTGGCCCTGTATTTGAACCGCAGACGGGTCAATTACGGGGTATGCCGGATATATGAGGAGATCTCCCTGGATGCCTCCCGGGTATATGACGCGGCCGTGGACGCGGTGGCCGCCCTCGGCCGGGCCCAGACCCGGCTGCTGCAAAACGGATCCCTGCACCGGTATTTCTACATCGTTGTCGGCACTTTTGTTCTGCTGACCGGGTACAGCTATGTGCACGGCATGCAGGTTTGGCCGGATATCGGGGTCCCGGTGCTCGCGGTAAGAGAATGGCTGCTGATCCTGGTTATCCTGGCGGCAGTGGGGGCCGTGGTGATTACCCGGTCCGTACTGCTGGCCATCTGCGCCCTTGGCGTGGTGGGGGCGGGAATTGCCATGATTTTTTTGAGCTACGGGGCCCCGGACCTGGCCTTGACCCAGCTGCTGGTGGAAACCCTGACCGTGATCATTGTTTCCATTATCCTGCTGCACCTGCCCGGCCTGGGGCGCGGCAGAAAAACCCCGGGGAGAAAAAAGCTGTTTGACGGCGTCCTGGCCGTTGGCATGGGTGTGGTCATGACCACCCTGATTCTCACGGTGCTGTCTGCTCCACTGGACCGTTCCATAACCGCTTTTTTTGAAAATAACAGTTACCTGGCGGCCCACGGCCGCAATATCGTCAACGTGATCCTGGTGGATTTCCGGAGCATGGATACGCTCGGGGAGATCATCGTGGTGGCAACCGCCGGCCTGGCCGGTTATGCATTGATTCAAAAACGGCGGGGGAGTTCATGATACCGTCATTGATTCTGCGCACGGCCACGCGCCTGCTGGTGAGCATGATCCTGGTTTTTTCGGTGTACCTGCTGCTGCGAGGGCACAACGCCCCGGGCGGCGGGTTTGCCGGTGCGCTGGTGGCAGGTACCGGATTTGCCTTATATATCATGGCCGAGGGCAGCGCCTCGGTGCGCCGGGCCATACGCATTGATCCCCGCAGGCTGATCGTTTTTGGAATGGGCCTGGCCCTGGTTTCCGGCCTGATCGGCATGTTTGCCGGAAAGCCGTTTTTAACCGGACTTTGGTGGACCATTGCCGAAATCAACGGAAAGCAAATCTTGGTGGGCACGCCGCTTTTTTTTGACATCGGCGTGTTTGCCATTGTGCTGGGAACGATTCTGACCCTGATAATCGCCCTGGAAGAGAACTGACATGGAAACCGCGCTGGCATTCATGTGCGGCATTATTGCTGCGGCAAGCATATACCTGATGCTCTCGGGCAACCTCATCCGGTTTATATTCGGCCTGGTGCTGGCCACCAATGCCGTCAACCTCCTGATATTTGTCTCAGGCAGGCTTTCCGAAACGCGTCCGCCGCTGATCGGGGAGGATGCGGCGGTTCCGGCAGAATCCCTGGCAAATGCGCTGCCCCAGGCGCTGATATTGACCGCCATTGTCATCGGATTTGCGCTTTTAACTTTCGTGTTCATCCTGTTTTACCGGACCTACCAGTCTCTTGGCACTGTGGATACCGAATCCATGAGGATTTCAGAACCGGGGCAAAGCGATCCGGACACAGGGACCGCACCCGGAGACGCGGCTGATGCAACGGGCCGGGTGCCCGGGGAGGACCCGGAATGAGCGTGATCCTGGTTTTTCCCGTTATAATTCCGTTTGCCGCGGCCGCGGTCAGCCTGTGGTTTAAGGGAGATTCCGGCAGGCAGCACCGGATCAGTATCCTGGGCGCGCTCCTGCATTTTGCGGCCTGTGCGATGCTGTTTGTGCAGGTATACAGCAGCGGCATGCAGACCATGCAGGTGGGCAGCTGGCCGGCGCCGTTTGGCATCACCCTGGCAGCCGATCACCTGAGCGCGGTGATGGTGATGGTCACGGCGATCCTGGGGCTTTCGGTAACGGTCTATTCCCGGGCCGAAATCAAGTCCGACCTGCTGGCGGCCGGTTATCACCCCCTGCTGCATATCCTTCTGGGCGGGGTGAGCGGGGCGTTTTTAACCGGGGATTTGTTCAACCTCTACGTATGGTTCGAGGTCATGCTCATGGCATCGTTCGGACTGCTGGTGCTGGGCCGGGAAAAGCAGCAGTTTGACGGCGGGGTGAAATACGTGATGATCAACCTGTTTTCCACGCTGCTGTTTATTACCGGCATCGGGCTGCTCTACGGCATGACCGGCACCCTGAACCTGGCGGACCTGCACCTGGCGGTGCAAAAGGTGGATAACCAGGCCCTGCTCACCGCAGCGGCGGCCATCTTCATGACCGCATTCGGGATCAAGGCGGGTATGTTTCCGCTGTTTTTCTGGCTGCCGGTATCTTATCACACCCCGCCTGTGGCGGTTTCGGCCATTCTTGCGGGCCTTTTGACCAAGGTCGGCGTGTATGCCATGATCCGCCTGTTTTCCCTGGTGTTTCTCTTTAACATCGCATATACGCACGGGATTCTGTTGGCAGCGGCCGTGGCCACAATGGTCGTCGGCGTGCTGGGGGCTGCGGCATATAACGAGTTCCGGCGGATTCTCTCGTTTCATATTATCAGCCAGGTCGGCTACATGGTGCTGGGACTGGCCCTGTTCACCCCGCTGGCCCTGGCCGGATCGGTCTTTTACTTGATGCACCACATGATCGTCAAGGCCAACCTGTTTCTGATCTCCGGGGTGTCTGCCCGGATCACCGGCTCCTTTGAGCTCAAAAAACTTGGCGGCCTGTATCACAGCCACAAGTTCGTGGCGTTGCTGTTTTTTATCCCGGCCTTTTCCCTGGCCGGGTTCCCGCCGCTTTCCGGGTTCTGGGCCAAGCTGATCCTGGTGCGCGCCGGCCTGGAAATCGGGGCCTATGTCGCGGCCGGGGCCGCGGTGATCGTGGGGCTGCTGACCGCCTATTCCATGACAAAAATCTGGGGCGAGGGTTTCTGGAAGTCGGCGCCGACCGAAGCGCCGGCGGAGGAAGGGCGGCCGGATGTCTGGATGCTGCTGCCGGTATCCGTGCTGGCTGTCCTGACACTGGTCATCGGCCTGGTGCCCGGGCCGTTTCTGGCAGTTGCCGAGCAGGCGGCCCATGAACTGACACATCCCGAGATTTACGTCAATGCCGTACTGGGGGGCAGATGAGCAACCTGTTTATATTAAATCTTATGCTGGCCGCGGGGTTTTCCGTGATCATGGGGCAGCTTAATCTGAGCGGGTTTCTGGCCGGCTTTGTGATCGGGTATGCGGCCCTGTGGATCACCCGGCCCTTGTACGGGCCGACCGGGTATTTTGTGCGCGTCATCCGGATTGTGCGCCTGGCGGTCGCGTTTGTATGGGAACTGCTGGTTTCCAACTTCCGGGTGCTGTGGGACGTGATCACGCCCACCCATTTCAGCAGGCCCGCGGTGATCGGGGTGCCGCTGGATGCCCGCACGGATTTTGAAATCATGCTCGTGGCCAACATCGTTTCGCTGACCCCGGGCACACTGAGCCTGGATGTTTCCGAGGACCGCACAATGCTTTATGTGCACGTGATGTTTGTGGATGACGTGGAGACCGCGCGTGCACAGATCAAGGAAAGAATTGAAAAACGCGTGCTGGAGGCGCTCCGATAATGGGCATGGAAGCTCAATTCTTGCAAACCGCGGCACAGATCACCCTGGTGCTTTTGACCCTGGCGATTCTTATTGCGTTTGTCCGGCTGTTTATCGGCCCGGACCAGTCAGACCGGATCGTGGCCCTGGACCTGATTTCCGTGCTGATCGTGGCCTACCTGGCAGTCTTGTGCGTTTATACCGGGCAGAAGGCCTTTCTGGACGTGGCCATTGCCTATGCCCTGATCGCTTTTCTGGGAACCGTTGCCCTGGCCCGGTTCCGGGAACGCCTGGCAAAAGAGCGGGGCGGCAGTGAAAATCAGGATGGGGAGGGAAGCTCATGATGAACGTATTGAGCGCTTTATTGATGCTGGCCGGCGGGGTGTTCTGCCTGGTGGCCGCAGTGGGCA
>JBKHJS010000090.1:0-9328 GCA_046537995.1 Desulfobacterales bacterium | reverse complement strand
GGTTGCCGGAAAGATCAAAGCCCACCGTGATGTTGCTCAATCTTTCCCGGAGATCGGCCAGGTCCTTGGCAATGGCCAGGATGGCCATGCACTCGGAGCTGACCGCGATGTTGAAACCCGATTCCATGGTATAGCCGTTGGCCCTGCCGCCGAGGCCGATAACCATCTTACGCAGCGCCTGGGCGCAGTAGTCGATGATCCAGTTCATCTCCACGCGGTTGGGATCGATGTTTAATGCCGGAATGCCGGAGAGTTTTTCGATTTTTTCCGGGCCGTAGTTGCGCTCGTGCTGCATCCTGGCGGTCAGGGCGACCATGGCCAGGTTGTGGGCGTTCATGATGTCGTTGATATCACCGGTCAGCCCCAGGGAGAACTCGGTCATGGGAATCAGGATGGCATTGCCGCCGCCGGCCGCAGACCCCTTGATGTTCATGGTCGGTCCGCCGGAAGGCTGGCGCAGGGCGCCGCCCACGTTCTTGCCGCGTTTGCCCAGGCCTTCCATGAGGCCCACGGACGTGGTGGATTTGCCCTCTCCGAGCGGGGTGGGGGTGATGGCGGTGACCTCGATGTACTTCCCGTCCGGCTTGTCCTGCATCCGGTTCATGACGTTCAGGAAATCGATCTTGGAAAGCCGGCCCATGGGAATCATTTCTTCCCGGGTAAGCCCGAGCTTGTCCTGCCACTGCTCGGGCATGGGCATGTTCTGCTCGGCTGCCTCGGAAACCTGCCAGTCGGCCATTTTGCTTACATCGTATGCCATGTTTCTTCTCCTTTGGCGTTTAGGTTAATAATCAATATTTTTCAAATGGTTACGGCCATTCCAGGGGATCAAGAGATATTCATACCATTTCACTTTGTTTTTGACAAGAACTATCAGAAGGGTTCGGCCGATTCTTTCAAGTGTGAAACAATATCGAATGTCAAAATTGGTGAACTCGTAAAAAGCTGATTATACCGCCGACGGCATTTTTGCAGAAAAGAAATCCGTAAGCACCCTGGCTGATCGGCGGTGCGAAAAAGGAGTTTCCTCGCTCCAGGAGCCTCTGCGAGCCTCGATTTCCGCTCGGAAACCCGCTTTTCCGCACCGCCGTCAGGGCAACAAAGTGCAATTTTGCAAGTGCGCAAAAAAGGACTTCCTCAGAAGCCCTGAAACCATTATAATCGCCAGGCGATAAAATGATAAATTTCTGATTTTACTTAACACTTAACCACTTAATCACTTAACACTGCCTGTAAAAAAGACTTTTTATAGGCTTGTCATCCCTGGATTTCCACCATCCGCCGGTAAAATCCGTCTGCGGCCATGAGCTGCTCGTGGGCGCCGGATTCGATCACGCGGCCGTGATGCATTACCAGAATGGTATCGGCGATTTTCGCGGTGGACAGCCGGTGGGCAATCACAATGGCGGTGCGTTCTGCCATGAGCGCAGTCAGGGCCTGCTGGATGCTTGTCTCGGTTTCGGAGTCGATATACGAGGTAGCCTCGTCGAATATGATGAGTTCCGGATCCGCGGCGATCGCCCGGGCAATGGAAATCAGCTGCCGTTGGCCCGAGGAAAGCGTGGCGCCCTGCTCGGTGAGCCGGGTGTGAATCCCCTCGGGCAGCCGGTTGATAAAGGATCCGGCATGAGACTGGGCCAGCACCCGGTCGATGGTTTGCCGGTCCGGCTCGCCGTTGGCCCCGAAGATGTTGTGCAGAATGGAGCCGGAAAACAAAAACGGGTCCTGGGAGACCAGGGCGATTTTGCTGCGCAGCTCACTGAGCCTGAACCTGCGGATATCCGTGCCGTTGACCCGCAAGGCGCCCGCGTCCGGATCGTAAAACCGCATGATCAGGTTGATCAGAGATGTCTTGCCCGCGCCCGTGGGACCCACCACGGCCAGGGTGCTGCCGGCGGGCACGGAAAAGTCAATTCCCCGGATCACCGGTTCGTCCGGCTCATAGCCGAACCAGAGGTTGTGCCCGGAAATCTCGGTAAAGCGCGCCGGGATGGCCGCGGCCAGTCCGGCTTCGGGCTCGGGCAGGCGGTCGTCTTCATCCAGGATCAGGAAAATGCGTTCGGCTGATGACAGGGCGTTTTGCGTGATGTTGTATTTTTCCGCGATATCCCGGATCGGCCGGAAAAACATCCGGAGATAGGAAATAAACACCACCAGTTCGCCGAGACTCACCCGGCCGGCCAGGATGCCCGATCCGCCGGCAAATATCACCACTGCCAGGCCCACCGAGCTCATCAGCTCGATAAACGGCATGAACAGGGCAAATACCGTTATCTGGCGCATGCCCGCGGTGAAGTTCTCGCGGTTGATCCGCCGGAAATCGTCGTAGTTGTTCTTCTCCTGGCCGAAAAGCTGGATGATGCTGATGCCCCCGATGGTCTCCGAGAACTTGGTGTTGATCTCCGCGGCCTTTATGCGAAGCGTGCGATAGGCGTTTCTGGCGGTGTTGGCGAACTTGAATCCGGCGTAGAACACCAACGGGAAGATTATGTACACGGCCAGGGAAAGCTGCCAGTCAATGGCAAAAAGCACCGCTGTAATGCCGATGAGCAGGAACAGATCCTTTAGCACGAAAATAATGACCGAGGTCAGCATTTCATGCATGTTCTGGATGTCGTTGGTCACCCGGGTCACCAGGCGCCCCACCGGGTTGGTGTTAAAGAAATGCACAGACAGCCGCTGGATGTGGGAAAAAAGCGCCAGCCGCAGCTCGTGCATGATGCTCTGGGCCGTGTATTCCATGAGCAAAACATGCCCGAAGTTCACCGCCAGGTTGAGCAGGATGATTACCAAAAGGATCAGGGCCATTTTGTTCAATCCCTGGTAATCCGCCTGTTTTTCTTCAGGTGTTCTTTTTTCGGCCGGCTTTTGGGGGCTTTGCGAATCCGGCCCGGAGGCGGCGGCCCCGACGGATGCAGGCCGATCAACGGCGTGGTCGGGTACGATGTAGCGGTCAATGGCTTCCTTGGTCACGTAGGGAACGGCCAGTTCCAGCACGGTCACCGCGGCCATGAGGATCAGGGCGATGGTCAGCAGGAGCTTGTATGGCCGGATAAACGGGACAATCCGCCGCAGCAGGCGCACGTCCGCGGACTTGCCCAGCTCCTTTTCCCCGAATATGTCCCTTTGCTCAGTCATGAGATCGCCGGATTACGCCTCGTATCGCTGAAGCATTTCGGTTTTGGCATAATAGCCGTGCTTTGCCGTCAGTTCTTCGTGCGTGCCCGACTCCGCGATTGTCCCTTCCTGGACCACGATGATCCGGTCTGCAAACGAAACCGCCGGGATGCGGTGCGATGCGATCAGGATGGTTTTTTTCCGGGCCAGCCCCTGGATTACAGAAAGAATTTCCGCGGTGGTTTCCGTGTCCACCTGGCCGATGGGGTCGTCGAGCAGCAGCACGGGCGCATCTCTGAGCAGGGCGCGGGCCAGCACGATGCGCTGTTTCTGTCCGCCCGAAAGCACCACGCCCCGTTCTCCCACCGGCGTGTCAAATCCCTTTGGAAACGCCCGGATGGTTTCATACAGGGCGGCCTGCCCGGCCACCCGGATAAGCTCGGATTCCTGCGTGGGCCGGCCAAAGGCGATGTTGTCCCGGATGCTGCCGGAAAACAGGTACGGCTCCTGGGGCACGTGGGCGATGCAGCTTCGCAGGTCCGCGAGTTTCAGCTCCCGTATGTCGGCTCCGTCGAGCCGGATAATGCCATGGGTGATGTCATAGCGCCGGGTGAGCAGGTTAAGCAGGGTGGTCTTGCCGCATCCCTGGGGGCCGATAATGCCCAGGATGCCGCCCGGGGGTACCTCCAGGTCAAGGCCTTCGATCACGGGCCCGCTGCTTTTGGGGTAGGCAAAAGAGACGTTTTCAAATGAGATCCGCCCTTGGCATGTGTCAAGACTCCGGGCATCCGGGCGGTCCCGGATGTCGGGCTCGGCTGCGAGAATCGTGTTGATCCGGTCCAGCGATGCGCTGCCGCGCTGGATCAGGTTGGTCAGCCAGCCCAGGGCCATCATGGGCCAGGTAAGCATGTTGAGATAGCTGATAAATGCCACGAAATCGCCCGGGGTGATGTGTTTTGCGATTGTGAGCCGCCCGCCGAAAAACACCACGATGGTCAGGCTGACGTTGGTGAAAAACACCATCATGGGAAAAAAGGAACCCGTGATATTGACCAGCTTGATGTTGTCGGCAATGTAACTGTTGGAAATGCCCTTCAGGCGCCCAAATTCGGTTTCCTCCCGGTTGTAGGCCTTGACCATGCGGATGCCGGAAAAGCTTTCCCGCACGATTTCGGTCATCTCCGAGAAGGTGGCCTGCACCCGGGTGTACAATCGGTGCATCTTGCGCCCGAATATGCGGGTAAACACCGCGATCACCGGCATGGGGATCAGGGCCAGGGCCGTGAGCCGGATGTCGATGTAGGCCATGAAACCAATGGCTGCACTGCCCAGGAAAATCGCGTCGGTCAGGGCCACCATGCCCATGCCCACGGCCATGCGCACGTTGTTGATGTCGTTGGTGGCATGGGCCATGAGGTCGCCCGTGGAGCGCTGGTCAAAATAGGCCGAGGAAAGGGTCTGCACGTGGGAAAACAGGCGGTTGCGCAGGCCTTCTTCAACCACCCGGGAGGTGCCGATTAACAGCCGACGCCAGAAAAAACGCAGCACGGTCATAAACGCGGCGATTATTGCGATCATGCCTGCATACCGGCCCAGGCCCGCCATGTCGATGGTTCCTGCCGTGAGTTCGTCCACCGCCCACTTGACCACCCTGGGGATGAACAGCTGGAGAACATCGACCACCATCAGGCAGGCGATGCCAATGAATATGATTCCGCGTCTCTGGTGGAAGTAGGGTTTTATCAGGTGAAAAGCGCCCATGGGCAACTCCGTTTACTTGGTGGCCTTCTGGCTTACTATGGCCGGCAGAAGGTGTAAAGATTTTTTTCATGCCCGTTTTCTGTCCGGTGAGGTGCGCACAAAGGTCTGAAAAAAGGTCTGGAAACCGGTGAAAGTGCATTGATGTTTCAGATATCTGTGTGATAAGAAGAAAACGGAAACATGACTTCGAATTTATTCCTGAAAGCCGCCAATGAAGCAAAACACATCCTCATTGAAAAATCCGGGCCGGACCGCGGGCGCCTGCATCCGGCTTGTGTTCATACCCGTTATCCTTGTTCTTTTCATCCATTGCCCCGCTGCGTGGGCCCAGGATGGTGCCGAATCCGGCAGCGCTGGGCAGGGGGTGGTCGGCACGCCGGGCCTTTACCAGAACCTCACCCGGTCATTTGAGCAAGCGCTTGAGGTGGAACGACAGGAACTGGAAAGTATCTCCGGGCGCCTTGAAACGGCCAGGGCCGGGCAGGAGCGGGTAACCCGAAGGCTCGGCCGTTTTCAGCTCATGATTTCCACGCATTCCAACCTGCTGCTGGTGCCGGCCACCGATATTCAATCCCTGGAGCAGGCAGAGATCAGGCAGACCGTGGCCGTGGGCTACATCGCGGAACAGATCCGGGAGCTTGAGAAAAAAATCGAGGAATTGAAAATCGCCCGGAAAGAAGCCGAGGAGCAGACGGGCTTTTATACCCGGCAGATCAATGATATCCGGGCTTATCCGCCCGAGATCTCGACGGGAAAGGAGCTGACAGGCAATCTTTCCACCCTGACAGATATCCTGAAAACCAAGCAGGAGAAAATCCAACAGCTCATAAAAATTTATACCAGCCGGGTGGAGCGCTTCGAGAATCTGCGGGCCGAGATGGCCCCATTAGTCGAACAAATTCACCAGCGTATTGCAAAACAGAAGCAAAGCCGCATTTTTCAACACACCACTACCCCGATCATTCGGCTGTATCAGGGAGAACTCCGGACCAACCTGCAGGAGTTCCTGGAAAAAACCCGCAGGATGTTTGCGCATACCGCCTGGCAGAAACCCGACGTGATCACGTGGAAACAATACGGCATTTACCTGGGTGTTTTTGCCTTTCTCCTGGCAGTGCTTGAGCTGGTTTTATACGGGCTCGGCAGGTATTGCCTGAGGTGGATGCAGCACTGCCTGGACATGGGCAAATTCTGGCAGTACGTGCTGGTCAAGCTGATCCAGAAGTCGCTGCCGCTGGCGGCTGCCATTGCCTTTTTCTATTTTTATCCGATCCGGCCGGCATACCGTGTTGCACCGTTTTTCTCGCTGCTTCCCCTGATTATCCGCATCCTGGGGCTGGTTCTGGTCATCCGGTGGGGACTGGTGTTTCTGCGGGTATTTGGCTCCAGGACCGAAGATGTGCTGTTTCACCGGCTGTATCTGCCGCTGCGGCAGCTTTTGCTCGGGGTGCTGGTCTACGGGATCGGGTATTTCTTTATCAGCCGGGTGATATGCTATAACTGCATCAGCCTGGTGGTCTGGCGCCTGATTTTTGAATTCTTTCTGCTGGGCTGGGGCATCTATTTCTTCGACATGTTCCGGCGCAATGCGAATTATTCGGGCTATGCCGGGTATTCCGGGTTTGCATGGGCAAGGGTGGCGCTCCCGGTTCTGGGCTACGGAGTGATCGTGCCTGGGGTGGTTGCCGAACTGGCGGGTTTTGGCGGGCTTGCCGCGCACTGGTACAGCGGGGTGGGCAAAAGCATCCTGGTGGTGTTCTGGGGTTTTATCCTGCTGCGGGTGCTTCGGGAAGCAGACGTCCCCGCCTACATGGAGCGATCCGAGGATATTGACGTGGACGAAGCCGATATTGCCGGCCAGCAGCCATACCCCGTACGGTGGCTGCTTGTGCGTCTGTTTCGGCTGGGATGCGTGGCAGGCGGGTTTTATGTCCTGCTGCTGGCCTGGGGGACGCCCCGGGCGATCCTGGCCGATATTTTTTATGCGATGAATTACAGGGTCAATGTCGGCGATTTCCAGCTCAGCCTGATGGGATTTGTTTACGCGGTGATCGTTCTGCTTGTCATCCACACGATTGCCGTGATCACCAAGGAGGTTTTGCGCGGCAGGATCCTGAAAGATACCAAGCTGGAAATCGGGGTCAAGGATTCCATTGTCCGGATTACGGGATATGTGCTTTGGGGCATTGGCGTGCTGATCGCCCTGCGGGTGATGGGCATCAGCGGCACATCGCTCACCGTGGTATTCGGTGCCCTGGGTATCGGGATCGGGTTCGGTCTGCAGAATATTTTCAACAACTTTTTAAGCGGCATCATCCTTCTTTTCGAACGGCCGATCCAGGTGGGCGATGTTGTTGAAATCGGCGGGATATGGGGCACTATACAGGAAATCAACGTGCGTTCCACCCAGGTGCGCACTTATGACAACGCGGATTTGATCATTCCGAACGCGGATTTTATCAGCCAGAGCCTGACCAACTGGAGTTTTCGTGACGCCCGGGTCAGAAGAACCGTGGAGGTGCGCGTGGCCTACGGCTCGGATATCGAGCTGGTGCGCCGGCTTTTAATCGAGGTGGCCTACCAGCACCCGCGCATTCTGCGGCGGCCGCACCCGGAGGTGCTGTTTTCCGATTTCGGCGATAGCGCCCTGATTTTCAAGCTGCGCTTCTGGGTGCATATTGACTGGTTTTTGACCGTGGAAACAGATGTGCGCTTTGACATTGACAAGGTTTTCAGGGAAAATGGAATTACGATCCCGTTTCCGCAGCGGGATCTGCATTTTAAATCCGAAAACAATATTGCCGTTTCCGGCAGCACACAGGAGCAGGAAACATGACCGCACAGTTTGTCGTACTGGGCCTGTTGATCGTCCTTTCGGGCCTTTTTTCATCATCCGAGACCGCGCTTTTTTCCATCAGCAAGACCAAGGCCCGGCACCTGGCAAAGTCCGGCGGCCGGGGCAGCCAGCTGATTTTGCGGATGAAGGAAGAACCCCACAGGCTGCTTTCCACGATTCTCATCGGAAACAACCTGGTCAATATCGGGGCCTCGTCTCTGGCCACAGCCGTTACCATGCAGTATTTTTCAAACAATGCCGTGGGCATTGCCACCGGTATCATGACGTTTTTGATCCTGGTTTTCGGCGAGATTTTTCCCAAGACACTGGCGGCCCAGCACAACGTGGCCATCGGCCGGGCCGTGATTCTGCCGCTGTTCTGGCTTTCTTTCCTGCTTTTTCCGGTGATCTGGCTTTTAAACTTTGTTCCCAAACTCGCGGGCGCGGCCCGCGGGGCGCCGCCGGTTACCGAGGACGAGCTGATCACATTTGTAGACGCGGTCCACGAAGGCGGGCAGATCAACCCGGAGGAGCGCGAACTGATCTACAACGTGATCAAGCTTGATGACGTCAACGTATCCGAGATCATGACACCGAGTGCAGACATGTTCGTGCTTGAAAGGGACCGGCAGCCGGACCTGGAAAAGATCCTGGAGTCCGGCTATACCCGCATTCCCGTGATTTCCGGGGATATTGATCACGTGGTGGGACTGGTCAATGTCAAGGACCTGTTCAAGCAGGAAGTCCGTTCAAACGGCGGCGTGGATATAGAAAAAATCATGCGCCCGCCTTATTTCGTGCCCGAACACAAAAAGCTTGACCAGCTGCTCAACCAGTTCAAGCGCAAAAAGGAGCACGCAGCCATCGTGGTCAACGAATATGGCGAGGTCTCCGGCATGATCACGCTGGAAGATGTGCTCGAGGCCATTGTGGGCGATATCGTGGATGAAACCGATATTGTCAAGCCGCCGGTGGTCAGGCTTCGGGAAAAAGAATGGCTGGTGCTGGGATCCGCGGATATCCGGACCGTAAACGAAAAGCTGCGCATGAACATCCCGGAGTCGGGCTCCTACGAAACCTTTACCGGGTACATCCTCGAGCAGATCGGCCGCATCCCCCGCGAGCAGGAGCAACTCGTGGTGGGCAAGTACGTGGTCACGGTCAAGGAGGTCGAGGGCAACCGGATCATCTCCTTTATCGTGCAGCGCCAGTAACACGGGCCCCGCTTTTTGGGGATGTTATGCAAGCAGGTCCTTTTTCTTTTCCTCGAATTCGGCCTTGTCAATTTCGCCCCGGGCATAGCGCTGTTTGAGAATATCCAGCGCGCCTGCCGAATCGCCGCGGGGGGTGCCGGACTCTGTTTTCGTGCTCTGGACCAGCCACTTGATCAGATAAATCAGCCCCACGATCACAAGCACCCAGACCACGAGCATGAAGATTCCGCCGAACCAGCCCATGAATCCCCATCCGCCCATCATTGACGGGCCCATGTGCCAGTCGTCGTATCTGCCCTGCTGGGCCAGGACCGGCTGGGCAGATTGCAACAGCATTATAAACACGCTCAAAGCGGCGCTCAAAGTAAAAGCACGACGCAGTTTCATGGCAAGCCTCCTT
>JBKHJS010000089.1:0-9475 GCA_046537995.1 Desulfobacterales bacterium | reverse complement strand
CGGCGGCCGTGCTTGAATCCGCGATTTTCCGGATCTGCAGAACTACCGGAAAGGCGGCGGGGAAATCATATCCGGAAAAACAAACAACATAATGACGCAATCCCCTGACCTTCCCATCCACGAATATATCCGGTCGCTGAAGCAGTCCGTGCGGCTGGGCACCCAGGTGGTCCATCACGCGGTTTTGCCGGAAAGCCCCCCGCAGTATGCAGAAAACTACCCGGATTCAAGGATTTCCGACCTGCTTGCAGAAATGGGCATTTCCGCCCTGTATACCCACCAGCACGAGGCAATTGAAAAAATACGGGAAAAACAGCACGTGGTGGTGGCAACCCCGACTTCCAGCGGCAAGACCCTGATTTATAACCTGCCGGTGCTCGAGCGGATCATGGCCCGCCCGGAGACAAAGGCGTTGTACATGTTTCCGTTAAAAGCCCTGGCCCAGGATCAGCTGCGCACATTTCATCAGATGGCAGCCGGCTGCCTGGGATTTGCTCCCACTGCATCCATCTACGACGGGGACACCACGGCCTGGCGGCGCAAAAAAATCCGGGAAACCCCGCCCAACGTGGTTTTAACCAACCCGGAAATGCTGCATCTGGCCATTCTGCCGTACCACGAGAAGTGGACGGAATTCCTGGCGGGGCTCGAATTTGTTATTATTGACGAAGTTCACACCTACCGGGGCATCCTGGGCTCTCACATGGCACAGGTGCTGCGCCGGTTCCGGCGCATATGTGCCCAATACGGTGCAGATCCGGTATTTATTTTCAGCTCGGCCACCATCGGCAACCCCGCGGCCCTGAGTTCCGCACTGACAGGCCTGGATGTAAAACCGATTCAAGAAACCGGGGCGCCTGAAGGAAAACGTCACCTGTTGTTTATCAACCCGGTGGACAGCCCGGCGCGCACGGCCATTCTTTTGCTCAAAGCGGCTCTGCACCGGGATCTGCGGACCATTGTCTACTGCCAATCCCGGAAAATGACCGAGCTGATCGCCATGTGGGCCGGAAGCCAGAAGGGCGCGTTTGCCGGAAAGATCAGCGCCTACCGGGCCGGCTTTCTGCCCGGGGAGCGAAGGGATATTGAACAAAAACTCCTGTCCGGGGAACTGCTGGCAGTGATTTCCACCAGCGCCCTTGAGCTGGGCATTGATATCGGGGACCTGGATCTTTGCATCCTGGTGGGATATCCGGGCACGGTCATGGCCACGCGCCAGCGAAGCGGCCGGGTGGGCAGAAGCGGCCGGGATGCCGGAATTATTATGATCGGCGGAGAGGATGCCCTGGACCAGTACATCATGCGGCATGCCGGGGACTTCATCCATATGCCGCCGGAATCGGCCATGGTCAACCCGGACAACACGGACCTGCTGGAAAAGCACCTGGTGTGTGCCGCAGCCGAACATCCGCTGGCTGCAGATGATCCGGTCTTTTCCTGGACCGTATCCGGCCCGTGCCTGGATCGCCTGGTCAAAAAGGGCGAGCTGCTGTGCAGCGAAGGCGGGCACATCTATTATGCCGCCCGCAAGCAGCCGCACAGAAACATCGATTTGCGGGGCTCGGGCAGCCGGTTTAACATCATTGACGGTAAAACCGGGGAAAACCGGGGGGAGGTCGACGGATTCCGGGCCTTCCGGGAGACCCATCCCGGGGCGATTTACCTCCACCTGGGAGAGACCTTCCGGGTGGACCGGCTGGATCCGGAAACCAAGACGGTTACGGTTTCCAAGGCGCGGCCCAACTATTATACCCGGGTGAGGGCCAACAAGCAGACCGAGATCCTGGAGGAATATGAGCGTAAAGCCGTGGGCGGTACCTGGGTGGGATTCGGCCGCCTTCGGGTCACAGACCAGGTCACGGGTTATGAAAAGCGCCAGATCCGGGATCAGAAGCGCATCAACATATTTTCCCTGGACCTGCCCCCGCAGATTTTTGAGACCGAGGGGATGTGGTTTATCGTGCCGCTGGCGGTGCAGGAAGAAACCGAAAGAAAGGAAATGCACTTCATGGGCGGCATTCACGCGGTGGAGCACGCGGCCATCGGCATCTGCCCGCTGTTTATCCTGTGCGACCGCGATGACCTGGCAGGCATTTCCACGCCGTTTCACGCCCAGGTGCAAAGCCCGGCCGTGTTTGTCTATGACGCCTTTCCCGGAGGCATCGGTTTGTGCAGAAGCGCCTATGCCCGGGCAGGCGAGCTGCTGGCCCAGACCCTGAAGGTGATTTCTGACTGCGAGTGCGAAACCGGGTGTCCTGCCTGCGTGCACTCGCCCAAATGCGGGTCCGGAAACCGGCCGATTGACAAAATTAGCGCAGAATTCATCCTGGATGCCCTTGTAAACGCGGATCAAAGCCGCGGGCAAGCAGACGCCGCCGGCATGGCGCCGGCGGTTTCGGCTGTGTCGGCTCCGGAATCCGGGCGGCGCAAACAGCCGTATGCCGGAATCACCCGGTATGGGGTGCTTGACATTGAGACCCAGCGTAGTGCAGAAGAAGTTGGCGGCTGGTCGAATGCCGCGGCCATGGGCATCAGCTGCGCGGTGCTCTATGATGCGGCAGCAGAAGATTTTTTGGTATTCCGCCACGATGAGATCGGCGAATTGGCCGATCGGCTATGTGCGCTTGAGCTTGTGATCGGATTCAACATCCGGCGGTTTGATTACCGGGTGCTGTCCGGATACGCAAACCTGCCCTTCCGGCAGATGCCCACCCTGGACATCCTGGAAGACGTATACACCCATCTGGGATACCGGCTGTCTCTTGAACACCTGGCCCGTGTGAACCTTGGCGCGCCCAAGAGCGCAGACGGGCTGCAGGCATTGAAATGGTGGAAAGAGGGCCGTATCGAGGAAATCATCGCGTATTGCCGAAAAGACGTGGAAATCACGCACAATCTGTTTTTGCTCGGCCGGCGGCAGGGCTATCTGCTTTTTGAAAACAAGGCCGGCAAAAACGTGCGGATCCCTGTGGATTGGTAATAAAATCAAGCGACTGATAAACTCTTATTGCCTTTCCTTTTCAATTGAACTATATGCGCAAGTTTATAAATTACCAGGGGGATACAAAAAACATTGTTTATGATGATAAACTGTGGTATGCAAATAAATCATGCGTGTACCAACGGTTGAAGTCTTTGCGGTTTGACGAGAAAAAGGATGAGGGAATCGGTTATGTCTGAAAAATCCACATTTGAACAACTACGGGAAGATGAACGCGAAGTTCGCAAACAGCTGATCATCAAGGCGGCCATGGAGCTTTTTGAAGAAAAGTCCTTCCATGAAATCGGCATGCGGGATATTGCCTTAAAAGCCGGGGTTTCGGCCGCATCCATATACAGGTATTTTCCCAGCCGGGATGACCTGTTTGTGGAGGCGCTGATCCAGGATATCAACCATATCGAGCAAAGGCTGAAAAAGCGCGGGGAAACCGGCAGCAGCATCGAGGACCTGGCCATTGCCGTGGTCGACTACCTGATCGACAACGAGGCCACCTTCCAGATGATGGTGCACTTCATGATACGCGGAGAGCTAAATCCCCAGGCCCTGAAAAAATTCAACAGTGTGCAGCGCCATTTCCTGGATATGTTTAAAAACGCCGTGGAGCGCACCGAGGGCTCGGAGCAGCTGCATTTAAACGCCCAGGCGTTTTTTGCCTCCCTGGCCGGGGTGGTGCTGACCTTCAGAAATTACCCGGGCCGTACAGAGGAGGAAAAGCGAAAGGCCATTCACAAGCTGGCCCTGATGATCATGCACCATGGGGAGTTTGACGAGCTGGAAGCCGAATAGGGCGGCTTGCCTGATCGGCTTCAACCGAAAATTGTGCATACCTGCCGGAATAGCGGGGGGAAAAGTGAAACAGGGTAAACCGGGCAACCCCGGCCTCTGTTGCAATCCGGCCCGCCTGGGCGGCGGTGAGGTGTTTTTTCTGCCATGCGATGTCCCGGTCTTCCTCCAGAAACGCCGCCTCGATAAACAGATGATACGCGTTTTTTGCCAGGTATGCCATCTTCTCCCGGTTGGCCTCGTGAAAAGCCGCATCCGCGATATAGGCGATTTTTCTGCCCGGGGTGACAATGGCCAGGCGCCGGGCAAGTTCGCCCAGTGAAAAACGCTCCGCATTGTGTCCCCGGCAATAGCTCCCGGGTATTTCAAATTCGGTTTCCGGCTCGGAATTGGCATAAAGGGCCTGCTTGAATTCGTAGAGCCAGGGACCGGGGATCAGCCCCATCTCTTCGAGCATTTCCTTTCGGATATTCACACTGAAGCGCTCCCTGACCGCGTAGCCGACACAGGGAATATCATGGTCAAGCAGGACCGCATCGACCGTAAATGCCGGCTCCTGGTATAACACCGGTGCTGCATGGCTTTCGGATTGCGGCGCAGAGCCGGCAAAGCCGTCCCTGCAGTCAAAGTGGCAGGTAACCAGCCGGTCCGGACGGATTTCCGTAACCGCCAGCCGGAGCGGGGCCTCATAGTTGTGCACCAGGTTCCAGGAATAGGCGCCGAGTTTTGCCGATACATTGGCAATAAACCCTTCAGGGCCGAAAACGTGCAGGGTTTTTTCCCGTCCCAGGCAGATGCGCAGGATCCGGTCAAATCCGATAAAGTGATCCATATGCGTGTGCGTGATAAACACATGGGTGATTTTCAGGATATCTTTCGGGGAAAGGGCGGAGATGTCTCCGGCATCGAACATCAGGGCCCGCTTTTCATAGAAAAACGGCACAAACAGGCCCGGGTCACCGGTGGGATCGTTGACAAGCCGGGGATTGAATATCGGCGGCATCAGGTCATCAGGTACCTTACCACCTGGCGGTGGATGCAGGCGTAAATTTCTTCGTCTGACCCGTAAATATCAATGATTTCCGGGTGCTTGATCAATTGCTCGATTACGAACGCCGTAATGTAAAGGGTCACCACGTGCGGATTTGCCACCAGGTTGCGCAGCGGGGCAACCTGGTAGTCAATATCAAAGTCATCCGCCTTTGAAAGCCTTTCCAGGCAGTACTCCATCTGCTCGCGAAGCGCGTTTGTATTGTTGGTCTCAACAAGGCGGTTTTCAACGAGCTTGGCGGACAGGGCATTTCCCAGGGCACCGATGACCTCGCCGACCGCGTGAATGGAGCGCCGGCGTTCATATTCCTTGGATGTCTCGATTCGGGAAATCAATCGCGATTCCCCGCTGTTTTCAGGTCGAAACCGTTTGGACATGCCTGATTCCCTTTTTTGTATATGGTTTCGTGAAATTGATAATCCGGCATCATAGCGGCACCAGCCGGCGATTTCAAGAAAAAACTCACGTGTCTGATTTTTGCGGGTCTGTTGCAGCGTCGGCCACAATAAGCTGGATGTCTTTTCTGCCGTTGTAATAATTCCACCGAAGCCGGAAAGCCAGCCGGTCCAGGCAGCGGGGAAGCTTTTGCTGCGGATCGATGTTAAACCAGACCGCCGGAAAGGTCTGCTTTTTCCTGGATTCCGGCTGCCGCAGCATCAGCCGCATGTGTTTTTCCCCGATGATTTTTGAGAACACCACTTCCACGTTTTGCGCAAAAAACAACGGCTCCGGGTTTTTCTCGCCGAACGGCTCCAGGCGCGAAAGCTCGTCTGCAAGGTTTTCACTGATCATGTCAAAGGAAATCTCGCAGTCGAGATCCACACGGGCTGCAAACACCGAATCCGAGCAGTTGCTGCAAATTTGGGCCTCGAACTTGCTGCGAAAGGTCTCGATTTGTTCGTGGCGTAGGCGAAGCCCGGCAGCCATGGCATGCCCGCCAAAGGCTTCCAGGTGACCGGCACATGCGGAGATGTTTTCGTACAAATCAATGCCCGGCAGGCTCCGGGCCGAACCCACCCACATGCCGTTGTTTGCCCCGAAAAGCACCGCGGGCCGGCCGTATTTTTCCGTCACCCGGGAGGCCACAATGCCCAGCACGCCCTGATGCCAGTCCGGATCTGCAAGCACCAGGGATTTCTGTTCAAGCATTTCCGGGCACTGCTCCAGGTACATTTCAATACGGCGCAGAATCTGGGATTCCACGCTCTGGCGCCGGGAATTCAACATGTTGACATGTTCGGCAAGGCGCCGGGCTTCCTCCGGGTCCCCGGTGGTCAGCAGCTGAACGGCCAGGCGGGCATGATCCATCCGGCCCGCGGCATTAAGGCGGGGACCCAGCCGGAAGGCCAGGTCTTCGGCTTCCAGTGCCGGTTTTTGAATGCCGCAGACGTCGATTAAAGCCTGGATACCGGGCCGCGGGGCGGCGTTTAAGATTTCCAGGCCCACCCGGGTGAGCACCCGGTTTTCATGAACAAGGGGTACGATATCTGCCACGGTGCCAAGGGCCACCAGGTCGCAGGCTTCCTTTAGATTGGGCTCTTCCCTGTCCCGCCAAAAACCCGTCTCCCGGAGCCGGGCACGCAGTTGCATTAGCAGGGCAAAGGCAACGCCCACCCCGGCCAGGTGCTCCAGGCCGCAAGGGCAGTCTTTGCGCTTCGGGTTGACCACCGCGCATGCCTGCGGCAGGGTGTCAATATCGTGGTGATCCGTAATGATCACGTCAATGCCGGATTGGCTGGCAAGTTCGACTGCGTCCTGGCTTGCAGATCCGCAGTCCACGGTGACAATCAGATTTGCCCCGCATCTGGCTGCGGTCCCGGTGATGTGCTCTTTGCGCAGGCCGTAGCCCTCCTCGATTCTGTGCGGGATGTGGAATTCCACGTTTGCCCCGGCATGCGCAAGGAACTGATATATGATGGTGGTGGCGGTAATGCCGTCCACGTCGTAATCGCCAAAAACCAGGATGGTTTCCCGGTCGGAAATGGCCCGGCTTAGCCGCGATACCGCATTTTCCAGGTCTTTTAAACAAAACAGGGTCTCGATATTTCGCAGGGAGGGATTTAAAAAGGCTTCGGCCGCATCTGCGGAGTCAAACCCGCGGTTTACCAGCACGGCCGCGGTTACCGGGTGGCACTGCAGGCGCCGGTACAGGCGGCGCACCTGGATTTGATCGGGCTGCAGAATATTCCATTCCTTTTCCATGCCGTGGATATAACTTATCCTTTTTCCCCTGGCAATGAGAAACTGGCAGGCTCCGGATTGCCTGGATAAAACGCCTTGAATATCGCTGGCGGATGCCTATTTTGTATTGCAAAGCAAAAAGCCGCGGTGATATGATTTTGTCATGATAACAGGAAAACCCGGAAAGGCGCGGACCGTATCCCGGAAACTGCGCATCGAGCGCAGCGCGATCTGCTTTTTCAAGTATTTGTTTGAAGCATACGAAGGCATTGCCGTGCTCGAAACCCTTGACCCGAAAGCCGGGCACGTGGCTTTACATGTGGCGCCCGGATGCGAGGACACCGTCAGCGGTATTCTTGCGGATTTGTCAAAACAGTACCTGATCGAGCCCGTTGAAGCGGCGGGCCAGTGGCTCGATCCGGACAAAAGGCGGCAGGATTGAATATGTCGGAAAACCAGACCAGGCAGGCAATGATCCAGACACTGGGCTGCCAGATGAACGTCTATGATTCCGAGCGCATGACAGACATGCTGCTTGACATGGGATATGCGCTCACGGATTCTCCGTGGGAGGCGGACCTGGTGATTGTCAATACCTGCGCGATCCGGGAAAAGGCCGAGCAGAAGGTTTTCAGCTCCGTGGGCCGGCTTTGCGGCATCAAACGCCGGCGGCCCGGGATGCGCATTGCCGTGGCCGGCTGCGTGGCCCAGCAGCAGGCGCAAAAAATTACCAACCGGTTTGCGGACGTGAACCTGATTCTGGGCACCCGGGTGATCCACCGGCTGCCTGCCCACATCCGGGCGCTTGAAAACGGCGAGGACCGCATCGTGGACGTGGAAATGCCGGATGACCGCACAGCAGAGCCGCTTGGCAGGGATGCGGAAGCAGCAATTGTCCCGCGTGGACAGAACATCCAGCCAGGCGGGGTTTCCCGGTATGTCACCATCATGCGGGGATGCGACAATTTCTGCGCATATTGCGTGGTGCCCTACGTGCGGGGACGGGAGGCCAGCCGCCCGCCGGAGCGGATTGTCAGCGAGGTGGAGGCGCTGGTTGCCGCAGGCGCCAGGGAGGTGACCCTGCTGGGCCAGAATGTGAACTCATACGGCAAAAAAGAGGGGCTGTGCACATTTGCCGGCCTGCTCGAGCGCGTCAGCAGGGTGGAAGGCCTGGAACGCATCCGGTTTGTCACCTCGCACCCCAAGGATCTCTCGGACGAACTTGTGGCGGCCTTTTACACCATAGACAAGCTGTGCAACCACATTCACCTGCCGGTACAGTCCGGGGCCAACCCGGTGTTAAAGCGAATGAACCGGAAATACACCCGGGAAGCATACATGGAGCGCATTGAAAAACTCCGGTCCGTGCGCCCGGACATTGCCGTGACCACCGATTTCATCGTGGGGTTTCCCGGAGAACAGCGCAGTGATTTTGAAATGACCCTGGACCTGCTTCGAGAGGTGGAATTTGACACCCTGTTTGCCTTTGCCTACTCTGACCGGCCGCAGGCCCCGGCCCGGCGGTTTGACGGCAAGGTGGACCCGGCGGAAAAACATGCCAGGCTCCGGGAACTGCTGGACTGCCAGGAAAGCATCACCCGCCGCATATATGAAAGCCTGGTGGGCCGAACCATGAATGTGCTGGTAGAGGGCGTAAGCAAGCACGGCCGGAACACGCACGGCGCGGATATGCAAGCGGCTGTTGAAATGAGCGGCCGCAGCCCGGAAAACCGGATCGTTAATTTTGAAGTTCCACCCGGCGCCGGAATGCAGGCGCCGGAGGCGCTGGTCGGAAAAATCATACCGGTTTTCATTGACCGGGCCTGCGCCAATTCGCTGAAGGGAAAAATGCCGGCAAACGCATCAGCCGTGCAAGATACGAACAAAGGAGGAAAAATCCATGCTGCATGAAATGACGGTTGCCGGCCTTGCCATTGACCCGAATTCCAACGCGCCGATTCTGATTTTAAATGCCAGGGACGAGGAGTTTTCGGTGCCGATCTGGATCGGGCTGACAGAGGCGGCTTCCATTGCATCCGTGTTGCAGAATATCGAATTTGAGCGGCCCATGACCCACGATCTGTTCAAGAATTTCATCGCGCAAGCCGAAATCACGGTTCCCCGCATCGAGGTCTGCGATCTGCAGAACAATACCTTTTACGCAAAGATGTACTGTCAGGCCAAAGACCGGGAGTTTGTCGTGGATTCCAGGCCGAGTGATGCCATTGCCCTGGCCCTGCGCCTGAAGGCAGACATTTATGTGGATGACACGGTGGTCCAGCAGCTCAAGGTCAAAAACGGGGAATACGAGGTTGAAGACGACAGCGACCAGGGGCAGAAATGGGCCGAATATTTGCAGAATCTCTCGCCCGAGGATTTCGGCAAATACAAGGTGTAGCCGGTAAAAAAAATGCTTGACAAGCAGATGCGTTTTCGGAAAACTGCGGCACGAAAGATTG
>JBKHJS010000088.1:0-9479 GCA_046537995.1 Desulfobacterales bacterium | reverse complement strand
GCGGCTGCAGAAGGCCGGGGTGGATGCGATGCTTTTTTTAAACTCGGACTTTTAAGGAAAATCCATCATGAAAATCACCAAGGACGAAGTACAGCACGTGGCCGAGCTGGCCCGGCTTGAAATCAACGAGGCAGACGTGGAGAAATTCGCCCGGACCCTGGCAGACATCCTGGAGCATGCAGAAAGCCTCAGCCGGGTGGACACAGCGGATGTGCCGCCCACGGCCCATGCAGTCGAGATTTCAAACGCATTCCGGCAGGACGTGGTGACAAAACATCTGGAAAACCAGGACGCCCTGGGCAACGCCCCGGAATCCGAAGCGGGCAGTTTTGTGGTGCCCAAGGTGATCGAATAAGGAGCTGCTGATCATGACACCGGCCGACCTCTGCGCACTGACCATGCACGAAGCATGCGATCTGCTGGAAAAAAGGGAAATTTCCGCAACCGAGCTCACGGATGCCGTTTTCGAACGCATCCGGAAAGTAGAGCCCCGGATTGATGCATATATCACCGTCACCGAGCAGAGCGCACGCCGGCAGGCCGAGGCTGCAGATGAGGCCATCCAAGCCGGCAATGCCGGGCCGCTTGCCGGCATCCCGGTTGCCGTAAAAGACCTGATCTGCACAAAAGGCATTGCCACCACGTGTGCATCAAAGATGCTCGAGAAATTTGTTCCCCCCTATGATGCCGCGGTCATGGAAAAGCTGAACAACAGCGGTGCGGTCATGGTGGGCAAGCTCAACATGGACGAATTTGCCATGGGCTCGTCCACGGAAAACTCGGGATTCAAGATCACCCGCAACCCATGGGATCTTTCGCGCATCCCGGGCGGATCCAGCGGGGGTTCTGCTGCCGCGGTGGCAGCGGACATGTGCCTGGGCGCGCTGGGCTCGGATACGGGTGGATCCATACGCCAGCCCGCATCCCACTGCGGCGTGGTGGGACTCAAACCCACTTACGGCCGGGTTTCGCGCTACGGACTGGTGGCCTTTGCCTCCTCGCTGGACCAGATCGGCCCGATCACCAGGGATGTCACGGATGCGGCCGTATTGCTTTCAGCCATTGCCGGCCACGACCCGCGGGATTCGACCTCCGTTGACCGGCCGGTTCCGGATTACCGGGCGGCATTGACCACCGACATCAGGGACCTGACATTCGGCATCCCGGCGGAATACAGAGACGCCGAAGGCATGGACCCCCAGGTCAGTTCGGCCGTGGAAGCCGCCGTCCGGACACTTACGGATGCGGGGGCAAAGTGCGTGGACATCTCCCTGCCCCATACCGAGCATGCTGTGGCCGCCTATTACCTGATCGCGCCTGCAGAGGCCAGTTCCAACCTGGCCCGCTACGACGGGGTCAAGTACGGATACAGAAACCCGGAGGCCGGCGGTTTAAAGCAAATGTACAACCGCACCCGCTCTGAGGGCTTCGGCGCCGAGGTCAAGCGGCGCATCCTGCTTGGCACTTACGCGCTTTCCGCCGGGTATTACGATGCCTATTACAAGAAGGCCTCCCAGATCCGGACCCTGATTCAGCGCGATTTTGCCGCCGCCTTTACCCGGTGTGACATCATCCTGGCGCCCACAGCGCCCACCCCGGCGTTTCAAATCGGCGAAAAGGTCGATGATCCGCTGCAGATGTATCTGTCCGACATTTTCACCCTGTCGGCCAACCTGGCCGGCATTCCGGGCCTGTCCGTGCCGTGCGGCTTTGCCCGGGGCGACCTGCCGGTGGGCCTTCAGATGATGGCAAACCATTTTGCCGAGGCAGATCTGCTCAAGGCGGCCTACGCATTTGAACAAACAGCCGGCATAAACGGCAAAAAACCGGAGATCGCCGAAAAAACGGCCTAATTCTATACAACCACAAGGAGGGCTTCCATGTCTTCTGTACAGCCCAAAAAGGAAAACCTGCGAAAAGCGGTCAAGTGGATCAGCGAGGTCAAAAAGTACGAAAAACCCGGGCCCACAAACCAGGAACTCGTTGAGCAGGCCAGTATGAAATTTGACCTGTCGCCCACGGATGCGGATTTTCTCTACCGGTTTCTGCGCGGTGAGGTCGAGATACCCGAAGAATAACCCCGTCAAGAGGCGCAGACCATGGCATCCATCCGGGTTCTACCGGAAATCCTTTCCAACCAGATCGCGGCCGGCGAGGTGGTCGAGCGCCCCGCCTCCGTGGTCAAGGAACTGCTGGAAAACGCCATTGACGCCAAAAGCGACCGTATCCACGTGGAAATCGAGCAGGGCGGGCGGTCCTTGATCCGGGTGGCTGACAACGGACAGGGGATGGGCCATGATGACGCCCTGCTGGCCATCGAGCGGTACGCCACCAGCAAGATTTTCTCCGAGGCGGATCTCTCATCCATCCGCAGCCTGGGATTCCGGGGGGAGGCGCTTCCCAGCATCGCGGCCGTATCCAAATTCAGCATGGTAACCCGGGATGCGAAATCAGATGCGGGCACGGAAATTATCGTGGAAGGCGGAAAGATCAAGGCCGTCAACCAGACCGGCGCACCCCCTGGCACCATGGTCAGCGCAAGGCAGTTGTTTTTCAATACCCCGGCCCGGCGCAAGTTTTTAAAAACCGTAAACACCGAGATGGGGCACATCTCGGAGATCGTGTCCTGCATTGCCCTGGCCCGGCCCGATATCGGCTTCCGGCTTATCCACAACAGCAAAACAATAAAGGACTGGCCCGGGTCAAACGATGCATTTGAACGGGTGGCGGACGTGCTCGGCAGCGACCTGCGAAGCCTGCTTTATCCCCTGGAACAAGAAACTGCTGCAGCCCGGATATCGGGCTGGATTGCAGACCCGTCTGCCAGCCGCAGCAGCACCAACCGGATTTACGTGTATGTCAACGGCAGGTTCGTGCGGGACAGGAGCATCATCTATGCCCTGGCCGAAGGCTGCCGGGGCCGGCTGATGAAGGGCCGGTTTCCCATGGCAGTGCTTTTTCTGGATATTCCGCATTCAGAGGTTGATGTGAACGTCCACCCGGCCAAGCAGGAAGTCCGGTTTTTCAAGCAGCGCGAGGTTGTCGAGGCCGTGCGCCGGGCCGTGGAAAATGCCTGGCGGCAGCAAAGAGACCGGGCGGCCCGCCGGGAGCCCAAGCCGGGTGCAACTGCAACCCAGGCAGCGCTTTTTGAAAAAAGCAGCCAGCAGGTGCAGCCGCCGTGGGAGGCCCCGGATTTTCAAGCCAGTGCGACTTCTGCGCAGGCTTCCATCTCCGAGCCCCGAAGTACATATGCGGCTGCAGCCGAATCCGCCAATACCGTTAAATCGGCGGCCCCGGCCACTGAACAACCCCGCCGCCCGGAACCGCAGCCCCAAACCGAGATGTTTTCCCATGGTTTTTTTTCAGAGGCAATTGTCCTGGGCCAGTTCCGGAACACCTATATCATCTGCGAAAAACTCGATGAGCTTCTGCTGGTTGACCAGCATGCAGCCCACGAGCGCATTGTGTACGAGCGGCTGTCCGGTTTGCGGAAATCAAGTGACACTACCGCCATGCAGCGGCTTTTGATGCCGGAAACCGTTGAACTCCGGTACCGGGAGGCGCCCGCCATGGAGCAGCTTCTGCCGGAGTTAAACGCAGTGGGCTTTGAAATCGAGCATTTCGGCGGCGAAACCTTTGTGGTCAAGGCGGTACCCGACGTGCTGGCAGAAAGGGAAATCGCCCCGCTGGTCACGGATTTGGCAGATACGGCCGGAAATTTCGGGACCGCGCCGGATATGACCCGGCTTGTGGATCAATGCCTGATTCTCATGGCATGCCACGGTGCGATCCGGGCCAACCAGGCCTTGACTGAAAAAGAAATGACAGCGCTTTTAAAACAGCTCGATTCATGCGATAATCCGTTTTACTGCCCACATGGCCGGCCCACCCTGATCCGGTGGTCGTTGCCGTATCTGGAAAAAAATTTCCGGCGGATTGTGTAGAAATGTATATATTTTGATTTTCACCCTTTGTTTCAAACCAAACCAATTAAGGAGGATACAATCATGATTCGCAAAGCCATCTTTCCGGTTTTAGCACTGATTCTTTTCGTATTCACCATCCCGCTGCCCGCGCTTGCCATGGACATGGGCGTGCAGTCCACCGTGCGCCTTTCTCCGATCAGTATCGAGCAGAGCCTGATCGGTGTCCGGTTTGACCAGTCGCCGTTTGTGTTCACCCCCAAGGCCGGTTTCGGCATTGAAGACCGGGACAAGGACACGCTCAAGGTGTTTACCTTCGGCTGCGGGATAGACTATTACCTGTCCGAGCAGAACGCCTTAAAACCCTACGTGGGCGGGGATGTACTGATTGACCTCGTGGACAACGGCGATTCTGATACTTCCCTTTCGCTGATTCCCCACATCGGGGCGGAATACTTTCTCAACGAAAACTTCAGCCTGGGTGCGGACGTCGGCATTCACATGGGATTCGGCGATTATGGCGATTATGACGAGAGCGAGAGTGACTTCCGCCTCGGCACGGCAACCTCCATCCACGGCACTTACTATTTCAACACTGCAGAATAAAAATACTTCAGGGGACGGAATCCGAAGCCGTCCCCTGAAGCATCTCAGACAGCCGCATGCCTGAAAAACAGCCGGCATCTCAGAGCACGTTCTGAATACCATCGGCGGGGGCGTGGACAGCCTTTTCCTGGCCGTTCCCACACTGTTCAGGCACTTCAAGCCGGCACGTCAGCCCGCGTAAGTCCTCAGCCGGGGTCAATTTTTTCGCTCCTGCGCGTTTGCGGGATTCCGCAAACGCGCAAAGTCGCTTCAAAAACCGACCCCGGCTTCGGGGGCCGCTCTTATTCCTTGAGCGGAAGCTGCATGTAGTTCTGGAAATTGCCGCCCGGTGGAATATGTAGCGGAATTTTCACCATGTCCTCTAGTCCCAAAATATTCATCCCGGACTCGACAAGAATCTCAACAGCATTGGTGTTGATCTGCCGGATAATCATTCGTCCGTCTTTCAAAAAGATAACCCGGCCCCGCAATAAGAGAGTAAACTCATAACTATGCAGATTATGAGCCATAACCTCTGAGGAATTTTCGTCTCCATACAAGGCTGGCTTCAAATAGGGTGCATCCAGATATACCTCCACCGGTATCTCAAACACCGGCCATGGCTCTGTATACTTTATCCAGCCCGTGATGGGTTGTGTTCGATTGCCGTTTTCATCTTCCTGATAACGCATGCGAATGGTTTGCGGGCCGGTAGATGCATCAATCCAGATCCAGTCCATGCCGAACAGCTCTATATACATATCCATATTTGCCCCCACCAAGCGGGTGGGATAGACATTCACCTTGACCGCAGGCCCTTCATAATCAGTATCATAGCCATCATACTCAGCCGGCCCAACCACCTCGACGTTCAGTGCATGGGTATACCAGAGAAAATCCTCAGGTTTTTCTTCGCCTTCGCTTCGGAGACCAAAATAAGCCTCCGCATTCTCGGTCTCCTCACCGATACGCAGCAAGGCTGAATTTTCTTCCACGATGTAGTTGCCGGATTCAACCACATCAGAATACGAAGGATCATTTGAAACATCAACGTAATCTGCTACAGATCCGCTATTTTCAGGATCATCTTCTCCGTCATCATACACGAAATTGCTGTTCACATCGATGGTGGGCAGATTCCGCAGAACCTGGAATACCGCATCGGTTTCCGGGGCCCCATAGAAATAGTTCACCAGGTCCGGCCCGGCGGCAGTGGGATCGGGCGCCTGGAGCAGGTTGGTCTGAAGCGGATTGTCGCCGGATTCGTCGACAATCTGATCCGAGCGGAGAATGTATCGATATAACACCCCGTCTTCCCACGCCTCATCCGGGTAAAAGCGGACCCGGCGGGGATCTTTTTCCAGGCGGCCCGGAACATCGGTCCATGTGGTTCCCCCGTCCCCGGATTGCTGAACCACAAAACTACCGCCCGCTGTAATCGTGCTTGTATTCATGACCTGGGAAAACTGGACCCGGATGGGCCGGTTGGCAGGCAAATCCATCACAGTCAGCAGATCGTCTCCGGACTGCCCGCCGAGGCTGCGGCCCTGATACGTATCCCCCTGGGCGCCTGTGGTCAACGAGCTTGCATCTGTGCCCACGGTATTGGCGCAGGGATATCCCGGATACGCCGTCAGCACAATCGGGGACCGGGTGCCTCCGGATGCATAACCCGGCATGGTAAATTCGCCGCTGAAATCCGCATCCAGACGGTTGCCGGCAAGATCCGTGACCGCGCTGGATGCAGGAATGCTCAGGTTATAGTTCTCGCCGTATTGCAGACCGCCCTCGGGCCGGATCACCAGGGTGGCGCCGTCCAGGTGCCAGGAAAAATCCGTTGTGTTGTTTAAGGTCAGCGTGTCCTCGTTAACTGCCTGTTTTATGCTGTTTCGGTCTAATGGTTCGGTAAAATTGACAATGATCGGATCTCCCGGTCGGATTTCCTTGGCGTTTTCCGTGGCCTCGGCCTGAGTTTCGCCGCCCGGCACCCAGGACTGCACCGCCGGGGGCGTCATGTCCTCGGCCATGGCAGGCGCATTGTCCTGGTCGCGGTAGCCCTTCATGTGGAAGGAAAGAATCCCGTAGGCTTCCTCCAGGCCGAGCACCTCGGGCTCGATCACGCCCATTGCGTTGATGACCATGACCCCGTCTTTGACAATCGAGGTGCCAACCAGTTCCACATGCAGCAGGTCCTGGCTCATGCCGCCGTTGGCCTTCGCACCCGCGGTGTTCATGGCGATATCCATGTACAGGCGGATCTGGCGCGGCGCCTCCGTGTCGTCGGAATACGGGTTGGGCATCAAATACCCGCTGGCATCAGAGACAAACTTCACGGAGATGTCCCCGGTTTCATAGCCGGCAGGCACCTCGCCGCCGATGTTGACCTGCAGGTTCGTTCCGGTCAGCAGGCTGCCGCGCGGCACCCGCAGGGGAGTGACTTCCGGGTAGTTGGGCGCAAATGCCAATTCTGCGTGAACATCGCCGGTTTGCTGGGTGCTGTTGCCCTGATCGCCCAAAAGCACGGCCCTGATGGGCACACAGTTAACAGGCATCCCGGTGAGCGGGGATCGCAGCTGGCCGGCCGCCTCATCGGCTGCCGGCACTTTCTGCACCAGGGTCTCCCTGGGTTTGGAGTCCCTGGGCTGCAGGACAAGATCATCATAATACCCCTGATCCAGCTCGCTGTCGGTGGTGCTGGTAAGTCCGGAGCTCAGCTTCAGGTGATACACCGCGCCGGGTTCCAGGTCGCTTACCGGATCAATGGTCATGTAAGCGCCGCTTGTTATCACATTTGCCTCAATAACGCCGCCCTGATCGTCTTCCAGGGTCACCGTGCCGCTGTCACCGTAGTGCACCGAGCTTTTGTCAACCGGCTGTGTAAACTGCAGGCGCAGAGTGGAAAAATCCATGAGCGGCAGATTTTCACCATCCGGAATCATGCGGGCGACCTGAAAAGGGCCGTCTTCCGGAAACGGGACATCCGAAGAGACCCTGTCCCCGGGTCCGTTTTTCGCCGCGCGGGTGGTAAAGGATATGCCGCCTTCGGGAAATGCCGCACCGCCGATTTCGGTTTCCAGGTCCTTGGCTGAAATCACGTACTCGGTTGCCGGTTCCAGGGCATCATCCGGGGTCAGCACCAGGCTGCGGCCGTCTTCGGTGGTCTCCAGGGAAAATTCCACGTTCTGACCGCCCTCGCCTGTCCAAGTCAGGTTTTCTTCAGGATTTTCGGATGTCACCGGCTCTGAAAACCGCAATACCACCGGGGCATGCAGGGAAACCGCGTTCTGGCCCTCGCAGGGATAGGAATAGTAAAGACCGGCGGTTTGCCAGGTGCTGTCATCCGCGGTCTGCTTATCACCGTTGCACGCACCCAGAACCAAGGCCGCCAGGCAGATACAAATAAATCGCATTTTGCGCATGATGCCCCTCCTTTTTAGAATGTCAACGTAATGGCGCCGGCCACCACGTGTACCTCGCCCTTGGCGGTAATGGTCTCATACGGATTGGACGGGGCCTCCGTGTGGGTGAGCTCAAAATCCCTTTCTTTTAACCAGTGGTACTGGTAGCCCAGATCCAGGCGAAGCGGGTAGGCCAGTATCCAGGGGTCCCGGAATCTGGCGGAAATACCCAGGCCGGCAATCCACCGGTCCGTGTCCAGGTAGTTGACATCCAGTGAACGGTTGCTGTCCAGGGCGGATTCCTCAAAGGCCACGCCGGAAATCAGCGTGTAATTGTCCGCAAGCCTGTATTCCACGCCCAGCCGGGGCACGATTACGTCCTTGAAATCCCAGTCTACCTGGTCCTTGATGGTGTCATCTGCGAATTCATCTTCCAGCTCAGACCAGAACTGCTGTTCCACGGCAAGGCCCACCCGCAGGATTTCGTTTGACCAGGAAATGCCGCAGGCAATCATCTCCGGCTTGTAGGAATCGATGGTGGCCACGGCCAGATCCAGGCCGGGCTCCGGGATTGTACCCGGAATAACGGTGTTGGCTTTGACCGAGGTCTTGGCATAAGAGGCTTCCCGGTAGGAAAAGGCCATTTCCGTGCCGTCAAGCCAGCAACTGCCGTCAGGGCAGAGCGTCTCCTCAAGATCCGCGGTGAGGCCGAAAATTGCCTGCAGATCCGGCTCCGTGCTCACGCTCAAGGACTCGTGTTCCGTGTTGCCCGCCAGGTCCGTTCGGGCCTGAAGCTCGGCTTCGTTGTGCAGCTCGATTGATGCCCCGACTCCGGCGTCAATGCCGCGCCAGATTCTGGTGCCGGCGCCCAGGCGGATAAACAGGGGCTGGCGGTCGTAGCTGAAATACTGGCCCTGCTTTGAGGTCTCGGAATTAAAGGCCAGCATCTCCATGCCGTATTTTTCCACACCCGCCATAAAGCCGAAAGAGATCGGGTGATTCTGCCTTGTCAGGTCTGAAAGATCGGTTTTCATGCCCAGCAGCAGGTTTCTGGAAGCCGTATCATTGATCACATCCCCCTCCCTGGCCAGCGGTTCACTGCCGCCCTTGCTTTCGCCCTCCAGGGAGTGATCCGCATAAAACAAACCTGTGGTGAATTGTCCGTGATTGTCCCTGACCAGATTGGCCGGGTTGTAATAGGCGGCCGCGGCCTGTGTGCCGAATATGGACAGGGCCTGGGCCGAGGCCATATCCGCGGGCAGTACGCCGTAATTCGTTGCGATATTTCCCATGCCCGCATGCGCCGCTGCAGCGCCTGCAAAAAACAACACCAGGGCAGTCAGCATCCTAACGATTGGTTTTCTCACGCTCATACCTCCTGTGGCCAAAAAGTGGGCAGAAAATTTTGGAAACCCGGCTGGACCCGAAAAACTAGACTGATATATCAGTTCCTAAAATAAAAAAAAGATTTTGTCAAGGAGGCGGTTCGAAAAAAAACGCTGTTTAGTTAATCCATTGCCGGGGAGTGGTATTTGAGAAACAAGCCCGGGAAAAACATCTCTGCCACTTTTTC
>JBKHJS010000014.1:0-33954 GCA_046537995.1 Desulfobacterales bacterium | reverse complement strand
CACTGCGTATCCGCTTTCCGCGTCCCGGCGTATGCGCTCGAGCAGTTCAATCAGCTCGTCATTTATGCGCTGGCTTTCTGCCACGTATCCCAGTTCATACCAAGCGTCTGCCACGTCCCTGGCAAGTTCGAGGCGGGCTGCCGCAAGCCCGGCTTCTTCCTCCCGGGCGTTTTGCGCCGTGGTCTCGGACCTGAGATCCAGCTTGGACAGCCAGGGCACGGTCTGCTCCAGGAATATCTGCTTCTGGGTCATGGGTTCCTGGTCAAATGCGAAGCTGTCCGTGGGCAGGCTCTGGACGGCAAACCCGAGTTTCGGATCCGGCAGGGTGCCGGCTGCCTCGGTGCGGTTTTCCAGCGCCTGGACCTGCGCGGCCCGGCTCTGAATGGCGTGATTGTTCTGCATGGCTTCGCCAATAATCTGCTGCAAACCGGGCGGGGCCCATATCATTTCCGCCGGGCGGGCGGCCCCGGGGTGCCCCGTGATCAGCAGCAGGGCCAAGGCAGCGCCAAGCATCCATTTTTTCCTACCGGCTGGCAGATGTTTCATCAGCTTTCTCCCGGAAATGTCTGAAAATGCTTCTTGATGCCGTTTGGGGCCTTTTATTCGTGGCCGGAGAATTCCTCCTGTTTTATGAGGAGTTCAAGATACGTGCCAGCCCCGAATATGTTGCCTTGTTTATGCGCTTCTGCCCGCTCATTATATGGGAATCTTTCCGGCCGGCATCTGCTCTGCAAGTTTTTATAAAAAGATAATCGCTTCGATGGGTTTTGTCAGAAGAAATGCTTTTATGGCAGTACATGTGGAAAAAATTTTCACAGGTGCAGGTTTGCCCGGCGCTTGGGGTGAGAAAAAAATGCACGCTTTGAGGCTTGTTTTTTTTGGGTTGCCGTGGGGCTTATTAATAATAAAAGCCCAGAAACCCGAAGGCCAGGATATTCATGAGCACCGGCACGCAGTAGATAAAGGCCAGGATGGTAATTTTGGCCTTCATGGTGCGGCGCGTGATCACCCAGATGGCCGCGGCAAAGAAATGGAAGTACCCGATCAGGAAAATCAGCCATACGCCCTTAAAAGACAGGTTCCAGAACGGATATACCCACACCAGGTGGCCGCCGAGATTGAGGATGCATTCCACGAATACGGCCGTTGCCGCCAGCAGCACGGCAAAAAACCACTTCTCCGGAAGACCCAGGATTTTTTCCGTGGTGCTTTCCGACAGGCTGTAGTAAAACACAAATCCCATCAGCGAGAACATGAACATGATTTCCAGGTTCCAGCCCACCATGGTGCGAAGCGCCGTGTCCCCGGGCACGGTCCAGAATGCCGAGTATCCGGTCAGGTGCATGACCCACCCGTTCCAGGTTTCATTGAAAAAGTCCACGCCGAAAATGGCAAGGGCGGAAAAAACCGCGTCCCAGTTGCCGGTCTGTCGGGCCTGCCGGATTTCCCGGCCGTAGATGTAGAGCACGATCATCAGCAATGTCACGGCATACCACTTGATCGCGGAAAGATCCCGGAGTCCCTCGAGTGCCTGCAGCGTGGCTTCTGTCATTTGGGTGTCCCCTTATTCCTTTTCCATTTTTCCGAATTCGGCAAGATCTTCCAGTCCCTGCCGGTCCAGAATGCGGATTTCCCGGCCTTCCACGGAAATCAGTTCCTGCTGGCTCATTTTTCGCAGCATTCGGGAAAGGGTTTCGGGTATCGTGCCCAGAAAACTGGCCAGGTGTCCCTTGGATATGTTGAGCGTGATGCGCTCCGGGCTGTTTTGCTCTTCTGCCTGGAGCAGAAAATATCCGGCCAGCCTTGCCGGGACCTCTTTTAATGACAGGTTTTCCACCTGGACCGTGAAATGCCGCAGCCGCTGGGACAGCACGCCCAGCATGTTCATGGCCACAGAAGGCTTTTGGGCGATCAGGTCCCGGAAGGCCCGGCGGGGAAAAAACAGGACGCGCCCTTTTTTTACCCCTTCGGCGGTGGCGGGAAAGGCCTGCCCGGAAAACACCGGCACCTCCCCGAAGGGTTCGCCCGGACCGAACATGTGCAGGATCTGCTCTTTTCCTTCCGTGGAAAGCTTGTAGATCTTGATCAGGCCTTGGATGGTCACGTAGAATCCATCTCCGGGATCGCCTTCGGAAAATATGAGTTCGCCTGCGGTCACGGGTTTTTCCACGGCAATGGCAAGCAGGGCCTCGATATCTGCTTCGGGAAGACCGGCAAAAAGAATGGATTGCGACAGGATCTGTTTGGCGGCGTTCATCTGCGGTTCCTGAAAAGGGTTTTTTCTGGAATATAACGAATTTTGGCGGTTTCGTAAAAAGTCGATTTTCTCGCTCCGTGATCATTTTGGGCGCGGGTAAATTCGTCTGCTAAATTTCTCAAACTCGGGCTAACGCCCTCAAACAATGAGAAATTTTAACGCAGACAAATTTACCCGCTTTTGCCCAAAATGCTCAAATGTCGCTCAAAAATGACTTTTTACGATACTGTCAATTTTGACATAAATCAAGGATCAATAAGAAGAAAGCTGCAAGGTTGAAGGTGCAAGGTGCAAGGTGCAAGGTTAAATATGGAAAAGGGGGGAAGCATGAAGTGGGCCGATGATGCGGATGCTGCCATACGGAAGGTCCCGTTTTTTGTAAGAAAGCGGGTCAGAAAAAGGGTGGAGGCGCATGTAGCTGACAAGGGCCGCAATACCGTGACACTCGATGACGTGCACGAGGTGAAACAGGGATATCTGGAAAACATGGAACAGGAGGTCAGGGGCTACCGGGTGGAAACCTGTTTCGGGCCCCAGGGCTGTCCGAACCGGGCGGGGCCGGATACGGACCTGGCATCCCGGATCGAGACGCTCATGGAAAACAAGGACTTGTTCCGGTTTTTGAAACAAAGCGTGGACGGGCCTTTGAAGCTCCATCACGAGTTTTGCGTAACCCTGGCAGACTGTCCCAACGCCTGTTCCCGGCCCCAGATCCGGGATATCGGCATTATCGGGGCGGCTGTGCCGGAGATTACCGATGCGGCGTGTTCCATGTGCGGTGCGTGTGCGGAAGCATGCCGCGAAGGTGCGGTGCGGCTCAATGAAAGCACGCAGATGCCGGAAATTGATCGCTCAAAATGCCTGGACTGCGGCCAGTGCGCAGATGCATGTCCCACGGAGACCATCCGGGTCGCCGGGCGTGGCTTTAAAGTGCTGCTCGGCGGAAAGCTGGGCCGTCACCCCAGGCTGGCCCAACGGCTTCCGGGCTGCTATGATGCCGGCGAAATACTTGACATTGTCAACCGGTGTGTTGACTTTTATAAACAATACAGTACAGGCGGAAAACGGTTTGCACAATTGTGTGCCGAATCCGGAGACGCACTAATGGCGGCCCTGGCTGATCTGATCGGTCAAAACAAGAAAGGATGCTGAAATGCCCATTCCCGGAAACCTGATGACCACGGCCATGGCCGTGATGCCGCATACGGATGTGGACCGGGCCCTTGATGCGGCCATGTCACTGGATATTCCTTTCTGGCCCCAGCTTCCGCGGCTCAACTACTACGAGGACATGTACGTGCAGGCGGCCGAGCATTTTCCCGGCATTGTCCTGGATGTGGAAAACAGGAAACTGTCTTTTTCCATGGACCGGTTCATGGAGGAGGCCGAGGATGTGATGGCCCGGTTTGACGATCCTTCGGTCTTTGACGTGAGCGCGGATTATTCCGCGGTGTATCACCGGTTTCTGGAGCTGGACCTGGCAGATCGGCCGGCCATCCGCGGACAGCTGGAAGGACCGGTGAGTTTCGGGTTCAATGTGGCAGATGAAAACGACCGGCCCATTTTGTTTGATGATTCGGTGCGTCCCTTTATGTTCGAGTTCATGGCCCGGCGGGTCAATGTGCAGCTTGAGCGGCTCAAGGAAAAAAACGAAAACGCTTTCATGTATGTTGACGAGCCGGGCCTGCAGTTTCTGTTCTCAGCCATGTCCGGCTACGGGGATGTGCAGGCAAAGGCGGACATGGAAATGTTTTTCTCGCTCATCGACCGGCCACGGGGGGTGCATCTGTGCGGCAACCCGGACTGGGATTTCCTGCTGAACCTGGATATCGATATTCTGTCGCTGGACGTCTACACCAACGCAGAGGTGTTTGGTTCCTATGCCCCCGCAATCAAGCGATTTCTGCAAAGAGGCGGCCTGCTTGCCTGGGGCCTGGTGCCCACAAA
Source organism: Desulfobacterales bacterium (assembly GCA_046537995.1). Taxonomy (GTDB): domain Bacteria; phylum Desulfobacterota; class Desulfobacteria; order Desulfobacterales; family Desulfosalsimonadaceae; genus Desulfosalsimonas. The sequence goes on along the minus strand of JBKHJS010000014.1, from coordinate 29,750 downwards.
CGTCGAACCGTTTGAAAAGGAATCCACAGATTCCCTGGAGCACCTGCTGGAAAGCGTCTGGTCCGGGCTGTATGCCAGGGGTGTGGACCGGGAGCAGCTTCTGGCCCAAAGTCTGCTGTCGCCGGCCACCTGCTGCCTGATCAACCCGGATATCGGAAAGACCGTGGAAAAGGGATTTGCCACGGTAAAGCGCCTCTCCGAGACCCTCCGGGAAAAATACGGCCTTTCTTAAAAAGCTGTTTATCCCGGCTGATCGGACAAAAAAGGGGACAGATCTATTTTTCACAAAAAATAGATCTGTCCCCTTTTTCTCTTCAGATGCCGTAGAGGCGACGGGTGTTTTCATATGCCGCCTGGGCTGCGGTCTGCCTGCTTACCCCCTTTATCTGTGCGATCATCTCCAAAGAAATTGCTGCGTTGGCGGGTTCGTTGCGTTGTTGCGGATCCGGACCCAGCACCGGGCTGTCGGTTTCCACCAGCAGGCATGAAAGCGGCAGCTGGCGGACCAGTTTCTGCTTTTGCCGGGAGCGCTGCACCGAGGGCGGCACGGAGAAGAAAAAACCGGCTTCCACCGCCGGCCGGGCGGAACCGGCCTTTCCGTCAAATGCGTGAAGCTGGACCTTTCTGGCCCCGGTTTCGATCAGAAAATCCACTGCATGCCGGCCCGCGGACCGCGAATGTACATTTAACGGCAGATCCAGCTCCAGGGAAAGTGCTGCAAAGTCGGCCAGGATTTTCCGCTGGATCTGCCTGCCGTCTGGGTCCTCGATTACCCGGTAATCCAGGCCAACTTCGCCGATGGCCGCGATCCGGTCCCGGTTGTGCCGGATGAATTCCCGCATTTCTTCTGCCGCTGCCAAATCGGTATACGCGGGGTAGAGACCGGCTGCGGCCAGCAGTTCCGGGTACTGGCCTGTCAGTTCCAGGTTGCGCCGGGCGTCTGAAATGGTTTCGGAAACCGTGATCATGCGCTCGACCCCGGCTTCCCCCGCCCGCCGGATCACCTCGTTGCGGTCTGCATCAAAGCTTTTGTCGCAAAGATGGGTATGGGTGTCTATGATCGGAAGAGTGCTCATACCATCCGATAATTGCTGGTGATTTTAACTGAATGGTTTAAAATGTGTGCATGATTTTCAAATCATATTATTATAGGAAGAAAAAGGCCGCAATATAAACATGGACATGTTAATCTATGAACACCTGCTAATTAACAGGTGTTCATATGTGAAATACCCGGAGGTCTCATCAGAGCTTCGCGGGTTGTTAAAAAGCCTCTATTTTATCATCTGCTTTGCAATACCTGCCGTTTTACGGCAGATCTTGGCATAAAAATTGTTATCCATAATCTCAGCCACAGGAAAAATATAACCTTTTTTCGGGAAATGGAGGAATGGTGCATGCGGTTTTTAAACAGTCCAGGAATTATTGCATGGTTTGTACTGGCCGGACTGGTATGCTTGCCCGGCTTTTTACAGGCGGCACAGCAACCGGCGGATCCGGAGAAAAATTATGGTGCGGCAGAGGCGCGCAAGGCCGCCTCCATGCCGGAGCGCTGGATTACAGCGGACCACGGGGATTTTGAAAAACTGCAGCAGGAATTTGACTCCGGCCCGGAAGTAACAAAGGCGTGCCTGTCATGCCACAACGAAGCCGGCAAGCAGATGCGCGAGACCATCCACTGGACCTGGATCTGCCCGGCCGATCCCTCGGAGCAGATGGGCAAGGCAGGGGTGACGCTGAACAACTTCTGAGTCAACATCAAAGGCAACGAGGCTCGTTGCACATCCTGCCATGCCGGATACGGCTGGAAAGACGATTCATTCGACCTGTCAAAAGAGGAAAACATCGACTGCCTGGTCTGCCACGAGCAGACCGGCACGTATAAAAAATTCCCCGCAGGCGCCGGTCACCCGGTCTCGGAACCCAAAAAATTCGGCGGAAAGACGTTTCATCCGCCGGACTGGCAGAAGGTGGCCCAGTCGGTGTCGCGTCCTTCGCGTGAAAACTGCGGGGACTGCCATTTCTACGGCGGCGGCGGCGACGGGGTCAAGCACGGGGACCTGGATTCCTCGTTAAACGATCCGCCGAAAAAGCTCGACGTGCACATGTCAGAAGAAGGCGCCGGTTTTAACTGCACCAGATGCCACACAACCCGGGCGCATTCCATCGCGGGCAGGTGTTACAAGAAGCCCGCGTTTACCGAGCGCAAAAGCCTGATCGACGATGACATGATCGATCGGATCGCATGTTCCTCCTGTCACACGGAAACCCCGCACGAGCCCGGATCCAAGCTCGACGACCACACCGACAAGGTGGCCTGCCAGAGCTGTCACATCCCGGCATTTGCCCGGCAGAACCCCACCAAGATGCGCTGGGACTGGTCCAAGGCGGGTCGGTTAACCGATGACGGCAAGCCGGTGGTGGAAAAAGGCGAGCACGGCAAGCCCGCCTATCACGGCAAAAAGGGCGCCTTTCGCTGGGAAAAGGACGTAAAACCGGAATATTACTGGTTCAATGGTTCCCTGGAGTATATTCTTCTCACCGACGAGATCGAACCCGACGAACCCGTGGAACTCAACCGGGTGATGGGCTCGGCTGACGACGATAAATCCCGGATTTATCCCTTTAAGGTCCATGAGGGCACACTGCCGTTTGATACCCAGAACCGGACCATGCTTTCACCGAATCTTTTCGGAAAGGAAAAGGAGGCTTACTGGAAATCCTATGACTGGGACATGGCACTGGAGACCGGCATGGAAGTCCACGGCCTGGATTACAGCGGGGAGTTCGAATTCATTGAAACCGAATACTACTTCCCGATCACCCATATGGTAGCGCCTGCCGAAGATGCCCTGGAATGCCGCGCATGCCATGCAGACCAGGCCCGGCTGGCCAGCCTGACCGGGTTTTACATGCCCGGCCGGGATCAAAGCAATGTGCTCGATACCCTTGGATGGCTGATCGTGTTCGGCTCTCTGGCCGGGGTTGTCGTCCACGGGATCATGCGCAAGGTGCTGGGTGGAAAAAAGGGATAATTTTTTCAAGGAGGGAGCCGAACATGGGAAATGACAAGAAAATATATCTGTATACCCGGTTTGAGCGTTTCTGGCACTGGGTCCAGGGCCTTTTGATCATGACCCTGATTCTGACCGGATTTGAGATTCACGGGGCCTGGAACTTGATGGATTTTGAAACCGCCTATACAGTGCACAATTTTTGTGCCTGGTCCTGGCTTGTACTCTACGTGTTCATTGTTTTCTGGATGGCTGTCACTGCAGAGTGGAAACAATACATCCCCACATATAAAAAGCTGTTTGACGTGGTGCGCTATTACGCCTACGGCATTTTTACCGGCGAGCCGCATCCGGTGCCCAAGACCACCCGGGCCAAGCACAATCCCCTGCAGCGGCTGACCTATCTGGGCATTGTCTCCTTTCTGGTTCCGTTTCAGATTATTACCGGGTTCCTGTATTATTATTACAGTTCCTGGCCCGCCATGGGCTGGGACTGGGCACTGATGCCGGTGGCGCTGCTGCATACCGCAGGCGCTTTCGCCATGCTGGCTTTTCTTGTCGTGCACGTGTACATGACAACCACCGGTCCCACCGTGTTTGCCCACATCAAGTCCATGTTTACCGGCTGGGAAGAGGTGGAGGGTACTGCCGGGCACGAGTGGGAGATCAAGAAATAAGGGGTTGTTTTATCTGAAAAACCGCATTTTTCCGGTTTCAGTCCACGCCTCAATCACCCGCATGTAAGCCTCAGTGCGGAGATCAGGACCGGTTGCGCCCTGCGCCGGATGCCGTTGGCAACTTTCCGTTTTTCCTTCATTCCCTGGCGCAAATTTGATAATTTCGTATCAGCTTTTATATTTTAAAAGCAATGCAGGAATCTATTCCGGGTGTGCAGTTGGTACCGGATGCCCGGGTTGCCTGCCATTCCTTGATACAGGAGGCTTATGGCCGATTATCGAAACGCTTCCGGTTTCCCGGATGCCACGAATGTCATTGAAGCGCCCGGAAGTCCCTTGAAAACAGCACTCCTGGTTTCAGCCTGCTTTTTTGTCGCAGGCGTGATCTACATTCTGCTTTCCAGCCGTATCGCCGCGCTCACCGCGGCCACAATTCCGGAGCTTGCCTTTATTGAACAGATCAAGGGATTTGTATTTATCGTGTGCATGACCCTGCTGCTTTTCGGGGTGATATATGGCCTGCTTCTACGGATTTACCGGCAGCATCAAAGGCTCATGAATTTCGGAAACCGGCTCATTGCAGCAGAGCGCCAGGCAACCGCCGCGGTATTTGCCGATTCCGTGGCCCATGATCTGGGCAACGTGCTCATGAGCCTGGAGTATTATACCGGTGAGCTGGCCGAATGCGCCGGGGCGGATAAGGCCGCAGCTCTGGAACAGCTTGGCGCCTCCCAGGCAAGGCTCAGGAGCCTGGTCAAGCGCCTGAGTGCCGCAGGCGGCAGACCGCCTGGAGAGGGCAAAAAGCAGTATTTCAATCTTGCCTTTGCCGTCAACGACGCGCTGCGGTTTGCCGAAAAGCACCGCAGTATGCGTTCCTGCAGGGTGGAATTCAGGGCTCCGGGAGAATGGATGGTTACGGGGTATCTGCTGCTGATATACCAGATGACAATCAACCTGGTACTCAATGCGGCGGATGCCACCGGTTACCAGGGAAACATCCGGGTGCGGCTGCTCGAGAAGAACAGTTTTGCCGTAATCGAGGTGCATGACAACGGCCCCGGAGTTCCGGAAAGCCGGCGTGATGCGATCCTTGAGCCGTTTTACACGACCAAGAAAGACGGGAGCGGACTGGGCCTGCTTTCAGTGCAGGCCTGTGCCCATGCCCACCAGGGCGAAGTCGTGGTCGATGATTCGGATCTCGGCGGGGCCTGTTTTGCGGTCTGGCTGAAAAAAACGCCGCCTGTCCTGGATGATCAGGAAGATGCAGCTTATTGAAACCTAAATTGAGCGATTTTCAAGTTTGCCGGATATACGAGGAAGATGCAGAATCGCTTCAAATGAATTGCTTTTAAAAATCTGAAACGCTCAATTTAGATATGAAAGTATTCAGGAAGCCGAGGAGAAGTCCATGAGATCAGAATTGTTCGAAGAGATTTCAGCCCTGCCGGAAATCCCGCCTCAAAGTGCGCAGGCATACAGAGCGCACCTGGGAGAGATGGTGGAAAAGGTCAACGCGCTGATGCGTGAGCGGGCCGATATTGCACTGCTTATCGGGGAAAATCCCATGCGCATGATGTTTGACAATCACCAGAATCATGCGCTGTTTATGAGCAACGTGTTTTCCTTGAATGCGTTTGCACTTCTGGCAGACACCCTTCCGTGGGTTTATCGCACGTATCATCATCACGGCTTTGACTGGCAGTATTTCCCGGCACATCTGGAGAGCTGGGTGCAGGTGCTGGAGCAGACCATGGCGCCCGATATTGCCGATCCATTAATACGTGTGTATAAGTGGATGCAGTCGCATCACGCGGATTTTATCGAACTTGCCGGCAGTCCTTCCCCCCTGCGCCAGGCGCCTGCGCCGGAATGGAAATCAACGTTTGACGCCTTTATCCGGGCGCTGCTCGCAGCCGATCGCAAGGCCTGCACAGACCTGGCCGCCCGTTCCGTGATTTCGGCAGGGGGCCTGGTGGACTTTTACCTGAACGTGGTTCAGCCGGCCATGTATACCGTGGGAAACATGTGGGAAAACGGGGAAATCAGCGTGGCAACCGAACACCTGGCATCGGCCCTGGTCAACCGGATGATGTCCATGCAGTATATTGAGATGATGCATTCCCTGCCTGCGGACAAGGGAAATGTTGTGGTCACGGCCGCGCCAAACGAGTTCCACGAAATCGGGGCCACCATGGTGGCAAACGCCCTGGAGGCAGAAGGCTGGGAGGTGAGCTATTTGGGCGCAAATACGCCCACAGAAGATCTGCTGGGGTTTGTGTCTTCCGGAAATATTGATATTCTGGCCATTTCCGCATCCCTGCCGTTTAATCTTGAGGCAATCGGGTCGGTAATCAAACACATTCGGTCCTGGCCGGAAAGTGCACAGCCGAAAATCATGCTCGGGGGGCTGGTTTTTCTGGATCATCCCGGTTTGGCCGAAAAACTGGGCGCGGATGCCACTGCAAGAGACTGCAAACAGGCCGTGGCGCTTGCTCAAACATGGCAAAAGAAACAAAACCAATGAATCTTCACGATATCCTGGCCGCTCATCCGGGGATCATATCCGCGTTTCTGGATGTTTCCGGCAGCAGTCTTGCCGTTTTTATAGATGAAAATCATTATATTGTGGACTGCAATGCCAATCTGCCCAGAACGCTGCACAGGCCTGACAAGCCGGTGGGCCGGTATATCGGCGACATTTTCTGCCCCATGGAAGACGAACGGTTTTCACTGCTGGTTTCCAGTAAATCCCAGGGCCTGCTGCCCCAGATGATGAGAGTTTGTTATACGGAGATTCTGTATAAGTGCTATACTGTTCCGGCGGATAGCGGGTTTCTGATGATAGGTGATCGTGTGGGAGGCACGGATAATGAAGTTCTTGAAAGCATGTCCTTGTTAAACAACGAGCTGTCCACGATCAGCCGTGAGTTGGGAAGAAAAAACCGGGAGCTTGAAAAAGCGCACCGGAAAATCACTGAGCTTTCCCGCACGGACTCGCTTACAGGTCTGGCAAGCAGGGAGTGTTTCCGGCAGCGCTGCGAGGAGATGTTTGCGCTTTCCCAGAGACACCAGTCGCACTTGTCTTTGGTCATGATGGACCTGGATCACTTCAAACAGGTCAATGACACATACGGGCACGATGCGGGCGATGCGGTGCTGGCTGGATTCGGCGCGCTTGTCCGGGAAAACTGCCGGGAGGGGGATTTTCCCGCCAGATTCGGCGGAGAGGAATTTATCGCGTTTCTTCCCCACACCCCGGCAAACGATGCCCTGAACTTTGCCGACAGGCTAAGAAAACTGTTGTCCCAGCAGGATATTCTTGAAAACGGTCATAAAATTACACTCAGCGCAGGCATTTCAGAACTCCGGGATGGGGACAGCCTTGACGGTCTGATCAAGCGCGCAGATAATGCCTTGTACCAGGCCAAGCACCAGGGGCGCAACCGCTGCGTGATCCTGTAAATGCCTGTTTAATGAGAGGTCAACAGCTCCCGGTATTGGCCGTATCCCTCGGCTGCCAGGTCCTTTTCATGCACAAACCGCAGTGCGGCGGAATTGATGCAGTAGCGTTTTCCCGTGGGCGGCGGTCCGTCGTCAAAGACATGGCCCAGGTGGGAGTCCGCGTGCCGGCTGCGCACCTCCGTGCGGGTCATAAACAGGCCCCTGTCGGGTTTTTCCACCACTGCCCCCGGGTCAACGGGCCGGGTAAAGCTGGGCCAGCCCGTGCCCGAGTCAAACTTGTCGGCTGAGGCAAAAAGCGGCTCTCCGGAGACCACGTCCACGTATATGCCCGGTTCTTTATGATCCCAGTATTCGTTTTCAAAAGCCCTTTCCGTGCCGTTTTCCTGTGTGACGTGATACTGCAGCTCAGACAGGCGGGCCTTGAGCTCGGAAGGCGCGGGTTTTTTGTATTTACGCTGGCTTTCATCCCGGCCGGACGGGTTTGGCATATCCACGTCCTGCCAGTGTTTTTCAATGAACTGATCCCGCCCGGAATTGTACCGATAGAACTTGTAGCGAAGCGGCTTTTTTTGATGGTAATCCTGGTGGTATGCCTCGGCCCTGTAAAAAGTGGTAAACGGCCGGATTTCCGTTGCAATCGGCTTGTCCAACAGTCCTGATGCCGCAAGCGCCTGCCGGGATTTTTCCGCCTGCTGCTTTTGCGACGGGCTGTGATAAAAGATCACGGATCGGTACTGGGGCCCCCGGTCCACGAATGAACCGCCCGCATCCGTGGGGTCGATCTGCTGCCAGTAAACCCCCAGCAGCTTGTCAAAGGAAATTGCCCGCGGATCATATTCGATCTGCACGGCTTCCACGTGGCCGGTCTTTCCTGCGGCAACATCTTCATATGCGGGGTTTTCCTCGGCGCCCCCGGCATATCCGGAAGTTACCGAGACCACGCCGTCAAGCTTTTCAAAGGGCGGTTCCATGCACCAGAAACAGCCCCCGGCAAATGTCGCGGTTTCGAGTTTTTCTTTATTTTGAGATGGGTTTGTCATTTCCTGTTTTCCCTTATCCTGGTTTCCACTGTATCCGACGGCAATGGTCATCAGTCCGGCTGCCGCGGTCAGCAGAACAACGTATATGAATGTTTTCGCACGCATGGCGTTTGTCCTTGTATCCCGGAGATTTTATAACTCCTGAAATAAGTTTGTACCTCCTAAAATAAGATGGATCCGGGACGGTGCAATATGGGAGCCGGGTTTTATGTTCCCGGCGGGCGGTCAGGTGATGCGGGCGCCCCGCATGGCTTCCGGGTGCCCCCGGGCGGTTTAAGCAGGGGTTTCTTTCTGTTTTTTTCTTTTCTCATGCCAGCGCAGGCCCAGACTCAGCGCGAAAATCAACAGGGCGGCCCCGAAAAGAATCCAGTTCTTTTCCGCAGCCGCTCCTGTCATGGCCACGATTGGCAGCGTGATCAGGCTTTCGGTGAACCAGTTAAAGACCAGAAACCGGTGGTAGGGAATCCGGGTCATTGCCAGGAGATAGGTTTTCAAGGCATATGGCGGGCCGGGCATCAGCAGAAAGCCGAACATGGCCAGCCCGGGGCGCCGGGTTTTAAGCAGGGGCGGGTGATATCCTCTCCGTTTTAGAAAACGGGTCAGCGGCCCCCGCAGAAAGGTGCGCGCCAGCACGTAGCAGATGGTCATGTGCACGGGCAGCACGAAAAAGGTCAGAATCATGCCGTCCACGATGCCGAAGCGGATTCCGGCCAGTGCCAGAAAAAAGCTGAGGGGAAAGCCAAAGGGCGGAAGCACGATCATGGCTGCAATAAAAAAACCCGGCGCCGAGGGCTTTTTCAAAAGCGCGGTAATTTCTTGAACGATTTCGGGTATATCCACCCGGGCGGCAGAAAAGAGATACGCCAGGACACAGCCCGCGGCAAGTGCAGTAAGTATTGTTGCAATGGAAAAAACAAGTCTTCTGTTTATGGGAAATGATATCATGGGCGATATAAGCTTTTTGTTTTGACAATAAGAATTTTAGCAGGATGCGGCTTGTATGTAAACTCACAATAGCCGACTGCGGCAGTCACCGGGCAAACCCGGTCAGGGTTGTTGCAACAGATAAGAAAGCCCGGGCCGGGGATCCCGGGCATGCTTCACCTGAAATTGCTGATGGGCTTCCTATGGATTTGACAAAAAAAGTATAGCTGGTACATTTTAAAAAAACGTTTTTTCGGAATCTGTCTTTTCCGGATTTCTTTGAAAATGCTGACCCCAGGCTGTTCAGGAGGCCCATGAAAACACCGAGACCTTACCTGAAAGCGCTTTTGCTTATTGCACTGGGAATTGTAATTGCCTTCCCGCTTTTTTCCATGACCTACTACACCATGGTGCGCACTTCCACCCCGCAGTTCTGCGCATCGTGCCATGAAATCGAATACGCCTATAATACCTGGAAGACCTCCACGCACCACAACAATGCCCAGGGGTTTGTGGCAGACTGCATGGACTGCCATCTACCCGCGCCCCATGACACCATAGACTTTTTCTACACCAAGACCCTTCACGGGATCAAAGACGTTATCGTACATTTTACCATGGACGAGTATGACCGGGAAAAAAACCGGGAGAAGGCCTACGCGTCCTTTGACAACAACCAGTGCCAGAAATGCCACCGCAACATTCTTTACATTCCCGACAAGCGCGGTGCCATGATGGCCCACCGCTCCGTGGTTTACGCACTGGAGGGACGCGAGAAAAAATGCGTGGACTGCCACCGCGATCTGGTGCACATGCCGACCGAGGTTTACAGGTATAAACAATACCAGTTGAATTGATGAAAAATTTTTTTTCAGGGAGGGAGGGTATGAAAAAATTATTTTTCGGCACGGCAATGAGCGTCATACTGCTCATGTTATGTCTGCCCGAGGCCGTATTCGCACAGGACCAGTCAGATATGGCCTCAAATATGGCCAAGGAAAAAGAATTCCGGATCGAGCGCAGCATCCCGGAGGCGGGCATTGCCTGCATTCAGTGTCACAAGCAGGAGAGCCCGGGCATATTTGCTGACTGGGCAAACAGCCGGCATGCCAGCGCCAACATCACTTGTATTGACTGTCACCAGGCCGACAAAACCGACCCGGACGTCAGCAGCGACCACTACGAGCAGTACGAGCAGTCCGATACCCAGTGGGGCAGAAAGAAGTACCGGGTGCCCGTGGCCGGCGTGGTCACGCCCAAGGATTGCTCCCGCTGCCACCCGGATGAAGCCGATCAGTACAGCCAAAGCAAGCACGCCAATACCCTGGAGATCATCTGGAAGCTGGATCCCTGGTTAAACAAGGGGATGAACAGCGATTTCGAGCGCGCATCCGGGTGTTTTTATTGTCACGGCACGGTGCTTGCAAAGGACGAGGACGGGGACCTTACCTCTGAGACCTGGCCCAACGTGGGCGTGGGGCGCATCAACCTTGACGGCAGCAAGGGGAGCTGCAGCTCCTGCCACACCCGGCACCGTTTTTCCGTGATGGAGGCCAGAAAGCCGCAGGCCTGCGGCCAGTGCCATCTGGGTCCGGACCATCCCCAGATCGAGATCTATACCGAGTCCAAACACGGTGCCATTTTTGATTCATTCGGAGACGAGTACAACTGGGACTCCGCTCCCGGGACATGGTCGCCCGGGGTTGACTACAGGGCGCCCACGTGCGCTTCATGCCACATGTCCGGGGCCGGTGCCACCCGAACCACCCATGACGTCACTGAACGTCTTTCCTGGGAAATCCAGGCGCCGTTGACCATACGGCCGTCTGAATTCGAGCCGTTTCCGGCCAAGACAAACTGGAAGGTGGAGCGCGATAAGATGAAGGAGATCTGCCTGCAGTGCCACGGGGATAACTGGGTGGATGACCATTATGACACCTATGATCAGGTGGTGGAGGAATACAACGAGGTCTATTTCAAGCCGGCCAAGGAAATCTTTGACAAGCTTTATGAAAAAGGCCTGCTCGACGATTCAAAGATGTTTGACGAGAAACTGGAAGTGGAGTTCTACGAATTGTGGCATCACGAGGGCCGCCGGGCCCGCATGGGTGCGGCCATGATGGCCCCGGACTACACCTGGTGGCACGGCTTTTACGAAGTCAAAAACCGCTACAACGAGTTCATGAAGGAGGCCCGGCATCTCATTGAAACCGGGGAAAAGGCCCACAAGGCCCCGGATTTCCCCAATGCCACAGGCAGCACAAAGCGGCCCGAGGCCATATTCGGAGACCAGGACCAGTAGATTCCGCCGGCTGCACGCTGCAATTTTTTGCATAAGCAAAAGCCCCGTTTTATCTTTACCAATAAGATGAAACGGGGCTTTTTTTAATTTTTTTCCGTGTTTTGACCTAAGTCAAGGTCTGCATTTTCCCGCCGGGTTAAAACAGAACCGAAACATCGAAAAAAAGCGTTTGTCAAAAAACCGACAGAAAAACCTTTAACAAAGATTTACGGAGGATTCCATGTTTTGTTTTCAATGCGAACAGACGGCAAAAGGCGAAGGCTGCACCAAAATCGGCGTTTGCGGCAAGCAGCCTGATGTGGCCGAATTGCAGGATGTACTGATTTACGCGGTAAAGGGCCTGGCCCAGGTGGCAAACGAGGGGCGCAAGGTCGGCGTAAAGGACGGCAAAATCGATCATTTTGCTTGCGAGGCCATGTTTTCCACCCTGACCAACGTGGATTTTGATCCGGACCGGTTTGTTGAACTCATCCACAAATGCGTGGAGCACCGCGAAGAGCTCAAGAAGAAAGTGGAAGCCGCAGGCGGCTGGTCGGATTACACCAGCGGGCCGGCCACGTTTGCCCCGGCTGACACAAAAGAACAGCTCGTGGCCCAGGGGGAACAGTTCGGGCCCGAGGCGGACAAGACCAAGGAACAGCAGGACATTTTTTCTTTAAAAGAGACCCTGACCTACGGGATCAAGGGCATTGCCGCCTATGCCGATCACGCGGCCATCCTGGGCAGGACCGATGACAAGATTTTCGATTTTATCTACGAAGGCCTGGCCGCCACCCTGGATGATACGTTAAGCGGCGATGACCTGACCAACCTGGTGCTCAAGTGCGGGGAGACCAACCTGCGGACCATGGAACTGCTGGATGAGGCCAATACCGGCACTTACGGCAATCCGGAACCCACCGAGGTGCCCCTGGGCGCCAGGCAGGGAAAGGCGCTGCTGGTCTCAGGCCACGATTTGAAGGACCTGGAGCAGATTCTGAAGCAGACCGAGGGCAAGGGTATCAACGTTTATACCCACGGCGAGATGCTGCCCTGCCACGGCTATCCGGAACTCAAGAAATATCCGCATTTCTGCGGCCATTACGGCACGGCCTGGCAGAATCAGAAAAAGGAATTCGCCGAGTTTCCCGGCAGTATTGTCATGACCACCAACTGCATTCAAAAGCCCCAGGAGGTCTACCAGGACAACATCTTTACCACCGGCCTGGTGGGCTGGCCAGGGGTGACCCATATTGCCGACAAGGACTTTACCCCGGCCATTGAAAAGGCGCTGGAACTGCCCGGATACGAATCCGACATCGACCGCGGTTCGGTCATGGTGGGATTCGGCCACAACGCGGTGCTGAACGTGGCAGACAAGGTCATCGAGGGTGTGAAAAACAAGGACATCCGGCATTTCTTCCTGGTGGCCGGATGCGACGGTGCCAAGCCGGGCAGGAACTACTACACCGAGTTCGTGGAAAAGGTGCCCGAGGACTGCATCGTCATGACCCTTGCCTGCGGAAAGTTCCGGTTTTTTGACAAAAAACTCGGAGATATCGGCGGCATCCCGCGGCTTCTGGATATCGGGCAGTGCAATGACGCCTATTCGGCAATCAGGATCGCCTCTGCCCTGGCAGATGCGTTTGATTGCGGGGTCAACGACCTGCCGCTTTCCATGGTGCTTTCCTGGTATGAACAAAAGGCGGTGGCCATCCTGCTGACCCTGCTGCACCTGGGAATCCGGGATATGCGTCTCGGCCCGAGCCTGCCGGCGTTTATTTCGCCCAACGTGCTCAACGTGCTGGTGGACAAGTTTGACATCAAGCCCATCAGCACGCCGGACGAAGACCTGGAGGCGATCCTGGGATAGGTCGTGTTGTCTGAAGCAGCTCGGGGCATGTTGGATGCATAATTGATACCACGAAGAACACGGAGCACATGGCGGATAAAAAATGCGGTATTTTTCCCTTCATGAGCTTCGTGCGCTTCGTGGTAAAAAAGCAGATCGTTGAAAAAGTCTCCGGAGGAGACGATTTTCCGTTGAGTGAAAAGGAAGGTTCAGATGCTGAAAAAAATCGAGGTCTTCAAGGAAAACGATTTTTCCGAAAAGGGGCTGAAAAAGTTTCTGGTGCACGATTCGCCGTATTTCAAGGTAATCAACTTCAATTTCAAGCCCGGCCAGGAGCTGCCCGTGCATTCCCACGACATCGAGGGGCAGCTGAGCATTGCGGTGCTCGAAGGCACAGGCGAGTTCATGGGCGCCGAAGATCAGGGCATCCCGGCGGGCCCGGGCGACGTGCTGATCTCGGATATCAGCGAGCCCCACGGCATCCGGGCCGAAACCGACATGCGGGTGCTGGTGATAATTGCACCGCCCATATGACGGGAAAGCCGGAATAATGGATGCGGCAGTTCAAACAAATCAGGGGGTGATCCGGCCGGATTTGGACACCCGGGGCTTTACGGGCCGGATCATCACACGCTCCGGGGTCAATACCGGTCTGTGCTGGCAGTGCAAGTGCTGTTCCGGAGGATGTCCGTTTTCCGATGCCATGGATTATCTGCCCAACCAGGTGATCCGCATGGTGCAGTTGGGCATGAAAAAGGAGGTGCTCTCATGTTCTGCCATCTGGCTTTGCGTGGGCTGCCATACCTGCTCCATGGAATGCCCCACGGCCATTGACATGGCAGCGGTCATGGACGCGCTGCGGCAGACGGCCATCGAGGAGGGATACGCCATTGCCGAGCCAGACATCCTGAATTTCCACAAGGAAGTGGTCAGCTCCATTTATCGTTACGGCCGGACCCATAAGCTGGAGATCATGATGCGCTACAAGCTCACCACCCGAAGGTTTCTGGAGGACATGAACGTCGGTCTGCGGATGTTTTCCAAGCGGAAGCTGGACCTGCGGCCCTCCAGGGTCCAGCATATCGCGGCCATCCGCCGGATGTTCAGGCGCGCAAAAGGAGGGCGGCCATGAAAAACAACGGTAAAATGACGTATTCCTATTTTCCGGGCTGCTCCCTTGCCACCACGGCCAAAGAGAATAACCGTTCTTTGTTCAGCTTCTGCGAGGAACACGGCGTATCTCTGATCGAGCTCAAGGACTGGAACTGCTGCGGCTCGTCCTCGGCCCACAGCATCGACTCCGAGCTGGCCCATGACCTGCCGGCCCGCAACCTGGCGCTGGCCCCGGCGGACCGGCCGCTTCTGGTTGCCTGTCCGAGCTGTTACCTGCGGCTTAAAAGTACGTACATGGATATCGCAGCAGACCCGGAAGCCCAAAAGGAGTTCGGCCGCATGTTCGGCCGCAAGTTCAACCCGGATCTCCAGATTGTCAATTTTTTCGAGATGCTTGCCCGGGTGGCCGATACCGGGGCCTTTGAGAAGAGCAAAGAAAGTCTCAAGGGCCTCAGGTTTGCCCCTTATTACGGGTGCATGCTCATGCGGCCGCCGAAAATGCGCCGGGAGCGCACTTTCAGCGGGCTCATGGAAAAAGTCCTTTCCTCGCTGGGTGCCGAGCCGGTGCAGTGGGCGCACAAGGCCCGATGCTGCGGAACGTTTCTTTCCGTTTCCCGGCCGCTGGTTTCGGCAAAAAGCGTGCAGACCATCATGACGGGTGCGGAAAAAGCCGGTGCGGAATGCATTGTTACAGCTTGTGCCATGTGTCATTTGAACCTGGAGATTCGCAGCAGACAGTCCGAAAACATCCCGGTGCTCCATTTTTCCGAACTACTCTCTCTTGCCGGCGGCATCGGCGAAGGCCGGGGGTGGTTCCGCCGGCACCTGATCGATCCCCGCCCGCTTCTGCGCAGCCGCCGGCTGATCGCGTGATCCGTTCCGACCGGTTTGCCCGGGCGGAAAAATTGTTGATATTTTGCCGTCAGTGGTTATGATGGGGTCTGCCCACGGCAGGGGGGGAAACCCCGGGCTGAAGGGGCTGAATGCTTTTATCATGCAGCCATGAAAACAAACGGAGAACGCCATGTGGGAATATACGGACAAGGTAAAGGAACATTTTTTAAACCCGCGCAACGTGGGCGAACTCGAAAACGCCGACGGCGTGGGCGAAGTGGGGTCCATGGCCTGCGGCGATGCCCTCAAGCTGGCCTTTAAGCTCGATGAAAACGGAAAGATTGCGGACGTGAAATTCCAGACCTTTGGATGCGCCAGCGCAATTGCTTCCTCGTCCGCGCTGACCGAGCTTCTCAAGGGAAAAAGCCTGGCAGAGGCAGAAGAACTGACCAATGATGACATTGCCGCCTACCTGGGCGGTCTGCCCAAGGAAAAGATGCACTGCTCCGTGCTGGGCCGCGATGCCCTGAAAAAGGCGATATTGAACTACCGGGGCGAAACCGAGACCGCGCCCGAGGGCAACCTGGTCTGCGAATGCTTCGGTGTCACAGACAAACAGATCGAGGACACGGTGCGGGAAAACGGGCTGCGCTCGGTCGAAGACGTGACCAGCTACATCAAGGCCGGCGGCGGGTGCGAAAACTGCCATGAGGATATCGAAGGCATCATCCGCAGGGTGCATCAGCAGGTCGGAGATGCGGCGCCAGGGCCGAAAAAGCTGACCAATATCCAGAAAATCAAGCTGGTGGAGGAAACCCTGGAGCGCGAGATCAAGCCGGCGCTCAGGAAGGACGGCGGAGATATCGAACTGGTGGATGTTGACGGGAATACGGTATATGTCAAGCTCATCGGCACCTGTGCCAACTGTTCGGCCTCGGAGCTGACCCTGAAGCACTACGTGGAGGAAAAGCTCCGGGAGTTTGTCACCTCCGAGCTGCAGGTCGAGGAGGTGCGGCAATGAACGGTATGATATACATGGACAACAACGCCACCACCCGGGTTGCCCCGGAAGTGGTCGAGGCAATGACCCCCTTTTTCTCCGAGTATTACGGCAACCCGTCTTCCATGCATACTTTCGGCGGCACGGTGGGCAGAAAAATCACCGAGGCCCGGGAAAAAACCGCCGCCCTGATCAACGCAAGCCCGGAGGAGATCATTTTCACCTCCTGCGGCACCGAGAGCGACAGCACGGCCATCTGGGCCGCGCTCAAGGCAAATCCGCAGAAAAGGCATATCGTCACCACCCGGGTGGAGCACCCGGCGGTCAAAAACCTGTGCGAACACCTGGAGAAAACCGGCTACCGGGTCTCCTGGGTTCCGGTGGACCGCGAGGGACGCCTGGATATCGATTTTCTCTATGACAGTCTCAGCGATGATACGGCCATTGTCAGCGTGATGTGGGCCAACAACGAAAGCGGCGTGATTTTTCCCGTGGAACAGATCGCCCGGGCGGCCGCGGAGCGGGGCGTTGTTTTTCACACAGACGCGGTGCAGGCCGTGGGCAAGGTGCCGGTGGATGTCAAGGCCTCTCCGGTGAACATGCTTTCGCTTTCCGGGCACAAGATCCATGCCCCCAAGGGGGTGGCGGCCCTGTACGTGAAAAAGGGCACCAAGTTTTCGCCGTTTTTGATCGGCGGGCACCAGGAAAAGGGGCGCCGCGGGGGTACGGAAAACGTGGCTTCCATCGTGGGCCTGGGCCGGGCCGCGGAACTGGCAGCCGGCCACCTGGAAACCGGTACGCAGGAAATCCGGCGCCTGCGGGACAAGCTCGAGGCCGGCATCCTGGAAAACATTCCAAACACCCTGTTAAACGGGGATCCGGAGATGCGGCTGCCCAACACGGTGAGCGTGAGTTTTGAATACGTGGAGGGCGAGGCGATCCTGCTCATGATGGATCAGCTCGGCATATGTGCGTCCTCCGGCTCTGCTTGCACCTCGGGCACTCTTGAGCCCTCGCACGTGCTGCGGGCCATGGGCGTGCCGTTTACCGCCGCACACGGCTCGGTCCGGCTGAGTTTGAGCATGTATACCACCGAGCAGGAAGTCGATTTCGTGATCCGCGAACTGCCGCCCATCATTGAGCGCCTGCGCCGGATGTCGCCGTTCTGGAAGGGCGCTTCCTGCAACCTTCAGTAAACGCACAGAAACGAGGTTTTCCGATGGCAACCGAGTCCACACACGACCGTGTCACCTGCCGCGACGAGGTCCGGGAATACTCCGATTACCGCCGGAAGCTCACGGACGTGGTTGAGCAGATCCTTGCCGGCTGCGGTGAAGAGAAATGTTACACCCACATCGATTACGAGCCAATCCCCTCGGAATCCGAGGTAATCGGCATTCTGGGAAAGCTCAGGCAGGTACTGTTTCCGGGCTTTTTTGATCATGACCAGATTGACCCGGTCAATCTCAGATACAACATGGGCAGGCAGGTATCCGGGCTTTTTGACCTGATTGCCGAGCAGGTCACCCGGGCCATCCGTTATGAATGCTTCAAGTTTGACAAGCCCTGCTCCGACTGCCGGCAGCTCGGTTATGAAACCGCACTGGCGTTTCTCGAATCCATTCCTTCCCTGCAGCAGAAGCTGGCCGGGGACGTGATCGCCGCTTACAGGGGAGATCCGGCAGCCAAGAGTTATGACGAGATCATATTCAGCTATCCGGGCATGTTTGCCATCATGGTCTACCGGATCGCCCACCGGCTCCAGGCGCTTTCCGTTCCACTGGTGCCGAGGTTGATGACCGAGCATTCCCACAGCATTACCGGCATTGATATCCATCCCGGGGCGGTTATCGGCGAGAATTTCACCATTGACCACGGCACCGGAGTGGTGATCGGGGAAACCGCGAAGATCGGAAACAATGTGCGCATTTACCAGGGCGTGACCATCGGCGCGCTGTCTGTGCCAAGCAGCAAGTCCGAACAGATGCGCGGCACCAAGCGGCATCCCACCATCGAGGATGACGTGATCATCTATTCCAACGCCAATATCCTGGGCGGGCAAACCGTTATCGGCGCCCGCTCGGTTATCGGCGGCAACGTCTGGATCACCGAGTCGGTGCCGGCAGATACCACCGTGCTCATGGAAACCCCGCGACTGATTTACCGCAAAAAAGACATGAAAGTGTAAACCGCACAAGGGGCCTGAAGCCATGCACCTTTTTGCAGACATTTCGCAGACCATGGGAAAAACTCCCATGGTGCGCTTAAACCGGATCGCCGAAGCCGCCACGCAAAAGACCGGGTCCGAGGTTTACGCCAAGCTCGAATATTTCAATCCCCTGGGCAGTATTAAGGACCGCATCGGCGTCTCCATGATCGATGCGGCGGAAAACCAGGGTATCATCCGTCCGGGCGGGCTGATCGTGGAGCCCACCAGCGGCAATACCGGAATTGCACTGGCGTTTGTGTGCGCCGCACGCGGCTACCGGCTGTGCCTGACCATGCCCGAGACCATGAGCATGGAGCGGCGCAAATTGCTTTCCCACCTGGACGCCGAACTCGTGTTCACCCAGGGGGAATACGGGATGAAAGGCGCCATCCAGACCGCCCGGGAAATGGCGGCTACCTATGAAAACGCGTTTATGCCGGACCAGTTTGCCAACCCGGCCAACCCGGAGATCCACCGCAGAACAACCGCAGAGGAGATCTGGCGGGACACCGAGGGGCGCGTGGACATTTTTGTGGCCGGCGTGGGCACGGGCGGGACCATCACCGGCGTGGCCCAGGTTTTAAAGGCCCGCAACCCGGATTTCCGTGTCGTTGCCGTGGAGCCGGCCGATTCTGCCGTGCTTTCCGGCGGGGCCTCCGGGCCGCACAAGATCCAGGGCATCGGCGCCGGGTTTGTGCCCGAGATCCTGGACCAATCCGTGATCGACGAGGTCATGACCGTCACCAACGAGCAGTCCTTTGACACCGCGCGCAAGCTTGCGGCCATGGAAGGCCTGCTTTGCGGCATCTCTTCGGGTGCGGCCGCGTGGGCGGCCATGGAGATCGCAGCCCGGCCCGAGTCCGAAGGAAAACGCATTGTCACCGTGCTGCCCAGCACGGGCGAGCGCTATATCAGCACGGAATTGTTTCAATAAATCCGCATCCGGAGGCGTTATGTCTGAAAAACACCGTTTTGAAACCCGGTGCCTGCATGCCGGCCAGGCCCCGGATCCGGGCACCTGCGCCCGGGCAGTGCCTGTTCACCGGACCACCTCGTATGTGTTTCACGACTCGGATCACGCGGCCCGGCTGTTTTCCTACCAGGAGGCGGGCAATATTTACACCCGCATGATGAATCCCACCCAGGACGTGATGGAAAAGCGCATGGCCGCCATGGAGGGCGGGGGCGCGGCCCTGGCCCTGGCATCCGGCACGTCTGCGATTTTTTATTCGATTATCAACATCTGTTCCGCCGGCGAGGAGATCGTATCTGCCAGCAATCTTTACGGCGGCACCTACACGATGTTTGACAGCATCCTGCCGCAGTTTGACATCCGCACCCGGTTCGTGGACCCGCGCAATCCGGAAAATTTTGATGCCGCGGTCAATGAAAACACCCGGGCCATTTTTGCCGAAACCATCGGCAACCCGTCGCTGGATGTCACAGACATTGAAGCCGTGGCAAAAATCGCGCAAAAACACCACGTGCCGCTGATCATCGACGGCACGTTTACCACGCCGTATCTGCTGCGCCCCATCGAGCACGGGGCCAACATCGTGGTCAACTCGGCCACCAAGTGGATCGGCGGCCACGGCACGGGCATCGGCGGCATCGTGATCGACGGGGCCAATTTTGACTGGACCGACCCGAAGTTCACCCTGTTTAACACCCCGGATCCGAGCAATTTCAACATGCGCTTTGCAACAGACCTCGGAGAAAACAGCCCGGTTGCCTTTGTCATGCGCATGCGCATGGTGGCGCTGCGCAACCTGGGCGCCTGCATATCTCCGGACAATGCCTGGATATTTCTGCAGGGCATGGAGACCCTGCCGCTTCGCATGGCGCGCCACTGCGAAAACGCCATGGCAGCGGCCCGGCACTTAAAACAGCATCCGGGCGTGAGCTGGGTGCGATATCCGGGCATGGAAGACGATCCTTCATATCCCACGGCAGCAAATTATCTGAAAAACGGTTTCGGCGCCATGGTGGTATTCGGCATCAAGGGCGGCCGGGATGCCGGCCGCAGGTTTATTGACCGCCTGGAGCTGTTTTCCCACCTGGCCAACGTGGGCGATGCCAAGAGCCTGGCCCTGCACCCGGCAAGCACCACCCATTCCCAGCTCACAGAAGACCAGCAGGTGGCCGCCGGGGTGAGACCCGACATGGTCCGCTTGTCTGTGGGTATCGAGCACATCGACGATATTATCGCGGACCTGGATCAGGCGCTGAAGGGATGAATGCGCGCTGAAGAAATCCACTGGAAATTTTACCACGGAAATTGTTCATGAATAATTCTGCTCAACCGGACCTGGCGCAGATGCGGGAAAAGCGCCGGCGCCGGACAAAAAACAGAACCTGCCATGTCTGCGGACAGCCCGCTTTGTTCTGCTGGACCTGCCGCTGCGGATTTGCCATTTGCCAGAGCTGCATGAATGAAAATGTCTGGGCCATGTCGTGCAACGCCATTGACTGGCACTGCCCGGACTGTGGGGCGCTTAACGGATTCGGCAACCAGTAGTCATATTTTCGGCCCGGCTGCGGAATCATCTGCGGGCGGGGCCGTTCGGGTGGCGGCCTCCAGTTCTTCAAAATGCCGGATCACCTCCCGGCGTTCGCGGCGCAGAAGCCTTACCAGCTCGGCTTGATTCCAGAAAAAAGTGCGCACAAGGATCTTGTTGCGGTAGATAAGGATGTTTCGCCTGTAGTGCAGGGCGGCAAATCCCGCAGGCGGCAGAAGTGCGAGATAGCAAAGGACCCATTTCCAGTTCATGCCGGCAAAATACCACAGCCAGAAGCCCAGCGAGAGGTAGGCCAGCGTAAATGCCAGAAAGCCCACGCCGAAATAGGCAAAGGCCCGGGTCGGCTCCTGCCTGACAAGGCGGGCCGCGTATTTTGTAAACATGTAGGGAACAATGTTGTGCACAAGGCCGAACAGGGCCACCGGAGCCATGAGCAGTGCGTAAAGCGTCATCCGCAGGCGGATGAGCCTTTCGCGTACTGGATTGTCCAGGGATTGCTTTACTGTCTGGCTTAACTTCGCCTGGTGCAAGTGGTCCTTGTAGCGATCCGCCTGGCGGCGAAGGGCCGCAACCGAAGCCGGATCGCTTGCCGCTGCCTTTGCCAGGATATCGGTCAGTTGCCGGCGATTTTTTGCACGGGATTCAAAGGGATCGCCCATTTCCCCGGGCTCGGGCCTGTACCATTCCAGCAGCTTCCACACCCATCTTTTTATCCGGGATTGCGGTTTTGTGTCGGCCGTTTCAGCTTCCGGCTCCTCAGGGGCAAGCGGCGCAAGGTTGTAGCCGAGGACTTCTGAGAGATCTTCGGCCAATTCATCGACCTGCTCGTCTTCCACGTGCATTGCCTGCTGCCGCAGCGATGCCTGGAGATCCGCGGTCAGGCGCCGTACCGCCTCTGCCGGGTCAATGCGGTGTAGCCCGGCGTAATCGGCCGCGTAAAGCGGCCGGCCGAAACGCAGCAGCGCCGATGACATGAACAGGTCCCGGTGTTCGTAATTGATGCCCACCGGCACAATGGCCAGCCCGAGCCGGTAGTTGCTGCGTTCTTCTGCGCCCAGAGCCATTCTGGCGCCGCCCGTGCGCAGCTGCGCCATCTGCCCGGGCGGAGAATTTCCGCCCTCGGGAAAAAGCCCCAGGCATCCGCCCCTTTCAAACAGTTCATATACCTTTCCGAATACGGCCAGGTTGCGACTGACGTGATCCTCGCTTTCCCGGGCCTGGTACACGGGAATCGCTCCCAGGCGCCGCAGCAGCCCGCCCACAAAACGGTTTTTAAACAGCCGGCTTTGCGCCAGGAAATGAATCTGGCGCGGGGCTTGCGTTGCCAGCAGGATTGCATCGAGAATAGAGGCGGGATGATTGGCCGCCAGGATTACGGGGCTGGAGCCGGGGATGCGCTCCGGGTGCAGGCTGCGCACCTGGGCAAAATACAGGCGGCTGAAAACCCGCAGCAGCCAGACGATTATACGATAGAAGTTCATTTCAGCGGAGCGCGTAAAAAATTTGTTTTATGAACCGTTGATGAGATCTTCCAAAAGAATGCATATACTGACAATCGTATATCTGTAGGGGGCGGACCTGTGTGTCCGCCTTTTCTCGGTTGCAAATCTTCGTATACATTATAATCATAATTTAGGACTGCAAAGCCGATATTTCAATCCGGGGTTTGCGTAAACCGCACGGATTCCAGGAATCGGATCGCCAGGGATGCCACTTTTTCCGTGTGATGGATTTCGTTATGGTTGTAAGGCACAACAATAAAATCATCCAGTCCGGGATAATACACGGATGTCACCTCGACCCGCCCGTCGTTTTCATTTTCCAGGAACCGGCCGAGGGCAAGGTCGCCCTTGTTTCCGGCAATTGCGCCGATCCTGGTTCCCTCCGGGTCGTCAAGCGCCAGCTCGCTGATTTTTTCCGGTCGCAGGGAGTCCAGGGTGGCAAAGGTTTCCACCAGCAGATCCGATATTTCTCCGGCCATGTCCGCAAGCCGGCTTCCCTGGTTGGGCGCGGCAATGAGTACGGCCCGGTCCACCCGCCGGCACTGCCTGGAATGCGACAGAAAATAGCGGATCACAATACCGCCGGTACTGTGGCCCACCATTGCAATGGATTCGTTATCCGGCAGTCCGGATAAAAGCTTTCCGACCTTTTTCTCGAAAATCTCTGCGGCTTCCTGCACGTGATCGAATGTCAGGGGCAGATCCACTGTCACGGGACTGTACCCGGCTTCTTTGAGAAAATCCGCAAGCGTGTGCATATCCGCGGGACCCTTGCTGTAACCATGCACGAGCACAACGGTTTTTCCGGACACGTTTTCCTGATCCTTTTTTTGTGAATACTGGGCGGGGTTTTCGCAGGCAGCAAAAAGCATCGCCAGCAACAACCCCAGGGCAAGGATACGCATTGTTGCGTCACCTCATTTGTTGAATTTTTATATCAACCTAAATTGATCGTTTCAGATTTTTAAAGCCCCTCCGAATTGAAAAGCGAGTAAACCTGCACCGGTTCATCCATACCCTTGAGGCGGACTTTGCCGCGGTCGTAGATCGGCCAGAGGTTTTCGATCATATCGCGGGTGCGCCGGCCGAAAAGAATGTCGCCGCCCTGGGCGTGTTCGGCAATGCGTGCGGCCAGGTTGGTGACAGGGCCGCTTGCGGTGTATGTCATGCGGGTGCTCAGCGTGCCTTCCAGGCGGGTCATGCCCAGCAGGGCCTCTCCAGTGTTGATGCCCATGTTCACGTTGACCGGCTCGCGGTCTGCGGCGAGCTCACGGTTTACCTCGCGGTTTCTCTGCCGGATGTCTATGGCCGCCTTGATTGCGTTTGCCGCGTTTTGCCGGGGATTGTCGTCTTTGAATATGATCATGAGCCCATCTCCTGCGGTTTCGTTGATCTCGCCGTGGGATCGGTGGATGGGGTCGACAAAGCTGGAAAAGATTTTTTCCACCAGGGTGTTTACCTCGGCCTCGGGCCGGTCCATGCTGAGCTTGGTATATCCTTCCAGGTCCAGAAAAAGTATGCTTACATCCTTTTTTTCCTTTTCCCGGCCGAGCATTTCCGGGTTTTTTTCTGCCATGGTGCGCACGGATTGGGGCACAAAAGGAGACAGGTGGGTTAACATCTGGTTAATCCTGATTTTTTCCTGTGTCATGGACCAGTGCTTTTTTGCGCTCACGATCAGGTGGCCCACGGTTTCGGCAAAGTCTTCGAGCAAGAAGAACTCCCTGCTGGAAAAGCTTGCCCCGGGTCGGGCCACGACACTGACCACTGCGAGCAGTTCGTCTTCTGAAAACACGGGCACTGCGGCTTCCGGGCCGATCGGCACCAAGGTGCCGTCATGCCTTTCAACCGGTTCGCTGCCCTTGACCATCACCGCCTTTTTCCTGGAAATGGCCTGACGGATTGCCGGGCGGTGGCGTTTGCATTTCAGGCAGTTGACCGGTCGGTCGTACAGGGCGCACTGCAGCGGCCGGGTGTATCTGCCGGCTTCGGGGTCCAGCAGCAGGATGCAGGCCTCCATTGCCACGGGGATGATTTCCCTGAGCTCTGAGCGCATCTTTTCCAGGATCTCGTTTGCCTCCATGAACGGGGCAATTTTCCGGGCCAGCCGGCGCTGGGCTTCGAATCTTTCCTTGTAGTGTTTTTCCATATCCGGCCCTTATCGGGTGTGCCTCGCGGGAAAACCCGGGAAGCTGTTTGCCTTACAGTATAACCATGAAGCGTGCAAAGTGCACGAAGCCTGGGTATTTCCCGATTTATCGGGAAGTTTTTTCCAATACGATTCCGCACCAGGCGTTTTCGCTCAAGGTGCGCAGGCATTGAAATCCGCCTGATTCATAGGTTTCAACAAGATCGGGCAGTTCGCTTTGCCGGAAGCCGGAAAATATCAGCAGCGCCCCGGGTGCGGCGAGCTGCCGGATCCCGCCGGTCAGCCGGGTCAGGGTGGGATAGCGCAGATTGGCCAGGATGAGGGAGAAAGGAGCGGTGCAGTACTTTCGGGGGCAGATTTCACCCTCGTCCCCTGCGGTTCCCCCGATCCGCACCCGGTCTTCCAGTTCGTTCAGGCGCACGTTCTGCTCGGCTTCGGCCCGGGCACAGGCATCCGTGTCAATGCCCACCGCAGCACCTGCTCCCATCAGGCACGCGCAAATGGCCAGCACGCCCGACCCGGTGCCGATATCCAGCACCCGGAGTGCCGAAGGCGAATCGGGCAGGCCGCGGGTGCGCATCGCCCAGGAGATCAATTGCAGGGAAATCCGGGTGGTGGCATGATCTCCCATGCCAAAGGATGCCCCCGGGGCAATCCGGATTACGATCTGATACGGCCCGGGCCGGCAGGCGGCCCCCGGCGGTGCCAGGATCACCCCGCCGCCCACGTCCACCGGCTGCCTGTAGGAGATTTCCAGGAAGGTATGGCCCATCAGGTAGGTGTAGACAAGCCGGTTTTCAAGGACCAGGTCCCTGAAAGCATGCCGCACGGTTCTGCGGTCCGTGTCCAGGCGCAGGGAAATGGCGCGCTCTATATCCCGGGGCGTGCACCTGTGATGTGCATTGCGGACATAATCCATGACCGTGTCTTTGAGCCGGTCTTTTACATACGAAGGCTGCCGTGTCATATTCGGGATATCTGCTTCATGATGCCCCTGAGCATGCCGGTGAAATCCGCGGCAGCCGTTTCGGTCATGCTCGGGTTGTTTTTGCGGGCGGCCTTGAAAAAGCGCTTGCTCACGGTCCTTTGCGAATCGCTCCAATTGGCTGTCAAAAACTTTTGGAGTTCGGGGTTTTCGCCATGCCCGGGTTCCGGTTGGTCCCGGCGGCTGTGGGCCCAGTTGATCACGTGCCAGAAGTAGATCAGCGCCCGGTCGAGGATCACGTAAAGCAGTTGATCGTTTCGGATCGGCCCCACCCGGAGCCGGATGCCGCCCAGGGATTGTCCCTTGATCCGGGTACGGGCAATTTTCCGCGTACCCCAGGCCGCAGATCCCGCTCCCAGTACCCCGCCCAGGGCGGTAAACACCCCGAAGCTCAGCCCGGCTGCGGCCAGATCCGCCTTGGCACCGAGGCCCGCACCGACGCCGGCCCCGGCCCAGGCCATCTGGTTGCGGGTCAGGCCCAGGGCCTTCCAGGTTTTCCGGGAAAACAGGTCCTGGTTGACCATGGAATGTGGCGGCAGCTCATAGGAAAAGATGTTGTGCTTGAATCTTTTCTTGATGCGCGTATGGGCCTGGTTTTCCAGGCCTGCGATTTCTTTTTGATATTTTGCGGCCAGGGCGGATTTGGCTTCTGCCGTGTCTGCGGCCTCGCCAATGGTTTTTTCCGTTTTGTGGGCCAGCACGGAATTGAGCAGTTCGGTGACAATGGCGGCTGACTCGTTGATGCGGTGCTGCCAGTCTTGGGAAAACGCGTTAATTACGGCCTGAAGCGCTTCCTGCCAGTCCGGGTCAATTGCCTTGAGGCTTTCCAGAAGCGCCATGCGTTCTGCAAAACTGGCCCGATGGGCATCAAAAATCCGGATGGTGTTGAAATGGGTTCTGGCCGCGTTTTTCCAGTCCTCGATATAGTCGGCGCGGCGGCGGTCCTTGGTGTTGATTACCGCCATGCGGGGCAGCCCGGTTAAACGCAGAATTTCCATTTCCGCGCGGTCGATGTTGCGCACCGGCCGGGAGCCGTCCACCACGAAAATGATTCCGGCCCCGTCTGCCAGGGGGGCAAGCAACTCGCACTCGTCTGCCAGCTCCGGATTATCCCGGTTGTCGTTGACAAATGCGGAGATCCAATCGGGTTCGGTTTTTTCTGCCTGCGTGATCCAGTTGAGCGCGGCCCGGGGATTTTGAAATCCCGGGGTGTCCACAAAGCAGATGACCTCTTTGCCGTCAATGGCCACCGGGTATTGGCGGCACTGCCGGGTTTCCCCGGGCGTGGGGCTGACCGGGACAGTGTCGTCCTCTGCCAGGGTGGCCACCACCGAGGACTTACCCTCGTTGGGATGTCCCATTACTGCGAATACGGGGATGTTATCGGTTTTCACGGCTTTTTTCTCCCAGGACTTCCACCCGGATATACGGGTCGCCCAGCGCGTTGACTGCCTGCTGCCAGAGAATTCGCTCGGCTTCCGGAACAGGTGCTGCAAGTGCGCCTGTTTGTTCGGGTTTTCCGATCAGGGCCACAATCGCGCCGGTTTCCGGGCCTGCGGCCTGCTTCATGTGCCGGATCCATGCCAGGTTTTCCCTGATGGGCGGCTGCCAGGATTCCTGGATGATCACCAGGCGGCAGGATTGCCCGGACGGCCGGGACTGCATCGCCCGGGCGAGTTTTTCCGCATCCGGCTGTAGGTCGCCGTTGACGATGATCATTTGTGCCGGCAAAACCCCGAGCCGGGTGCCCAGCCGATGTTCAAGGGATTTATGGTCAGGGGCGATTTCTTCGGGCACCGCAACGATGGCGGGCATCATGGAACGCCCGTCAGGGCTGTCGTGCAGGGTGCCGGTAAATCCGGATGCACCATCGGGCTCCGCAGCTGCCTCCCTGCCGTAGCTGCGGCTTGTGGTTTCCACCCGGGGAGCGGTCATGCGGTGCCACAAACGATCACAGGCGGCGTGGGTGAATTTCAGGGCGGCAAGTTCCCGGTATTGCCGCCAGGCGCCCGCTGCCAGCAGTGCAGCTCTGGGCAGCAGGCCGTAAAACGTCACGCACAGGCACAAAAACGGCCACCAGGAGGCAAGATCCCGGGTGGAAAGGTGATAGATGCCGTCTTTTAACACCATTTTGCTGCCTGCAATCTGGGCCGCTGTGGGGTGTGCAACCGGTTCTGCGGCAAACCAGGCCCAGGGCGCGGCCATGATTTCCACGATCCGGTATACGGTTTGCGGGTCCGGCTGCAGCGTGGACTGCCATCCAAAGGCCACGTCGGTTATGGTGATGCGCAGCAGCATGGCTCCCAGGATGCCGATATTGAAGCACACGCCCGCTGTCTGGGCCATGTTGAACACCGGCCAGAAGAAGATGCCGCCGTAAACCGTCCGCGTCTGGCCCACCAGTCCCATGGCCGACTGCAGGCGGTTTTTCCGGTCCTTTGACAGGTTCTTGCCCGCATAATGCAGCATTCGCTCTGCAATGCGCCGGATCAGCAAGGTGATCCACGGATACCGGGTTTTCAGTCCGCCGTTCCGACTTATGCGGGAAATACAGGCCGATATCAGCAAAATCGCCAGCAGAAGTACCTGCGGTGCCAGCAGCACCCACAGGCAGGTAAATATGTTTATCGGCGTGCTGCCGCTGTAGGACAGCAGTGTCCAGGCAAGGCCCGCGCCTGCTGCCAGGGCCAGAATGCAAAGGATCATGCTGGTTAAAAACGCGGTTTCCTTGTAAACAGTCCCTGGCAGTGTCTCGGCACCGTGCCTGTCAGCTTCCCGGCGCCGGCGGTTTTCAAGCCAGTATTTCAAAAGCGCGCGCCGCTTTGGCTGGCCCGGATGGCTGCGAATATATTCCAGATAGATCCGGCGGTCCCTGCCGGGGGCCGCATCCGGATCCTGACGCAGGAAATATTCCAGGTCGATGATGTCCCGGGTGTGCCAGCGAGTTGTCATGAGCCGTGCCTGTGAATGTTGTTTGCCTGAATCGGTTTTTTGATTTGAAAAAAAACCGGCTGAAATCGGATCGCTATGGTTTATGTATCATATCATAAACCGTATAGAGAAGGGAAAGAAGGGTCCCTTCTTTTCCTTGAATTTCTGTTGCTCCTGCATTATACTGTAGTATTGACTTAACAGGAGTATACCAGATATGCAGACTGCGCCGAAAATTTTTGATGTATTGCCGGGTGGTCCGGACAATTATCAGCGGATTTGCTTTGCCCGTCCGGAACTGCCCGGCCTGACCCGGGAGGCCACGGTCGTGGACATGCACTTTCACAGCCGGTATTCCGACGGGTTCAACGATATCCCGGCCATCGCGGAACGCGCGCGCAGGCTGAACATCGGCATCGCCGTCACGGACCATAACGCCATCGAGGGGGCCGTGCGGATTGCCGAATACAAGGATGTGTTCAGCATTCCCGGCATTGAGGTCACCTCCCGGGAAGGCGCGCACCTGCTGGTGTATTGCGAGACCATTGACGAGCTGGTGCGGTTCTTTGACACCGAGCTCACGCCCTACCTGGGCAGGGAGGTCATGTCCTCGTCCGGGCTTTCCATGGAGGCCCTGATGGCCTCGGCCCGCCAATACCGGTCCCTGGTTGTCTTTCCCCACCCTTATTGCGCCATGTTTACCGGCGTGTGCAACCCGGTGTTTTCCCGGGCCCGGCAGAATTTACTGCTTTCCATGGCAGACGGCATCGAGGTGATCAACGCCGGCAACATGCACCGGTGGAACCGCAAAAGCACGGAACTCGGATTCAACCTGGGCGCGGGGCTCACCGGCGGATCAGACGGTCACAACCTTTTCCAGATGGGGCGGTCCGTGACGTGCTGTGTTTCCGGCAAAACCCCGGCATCGTTTCTCGATGCCGTCAGAAACAACCGTACCCGGGTGGTGGGCAAGGAAGTCAACCTCCTGCGGAAGATGACTTCCAACAGCATGAAAATCCGCACCAATCTCCGCAATTCCCCGGATCTGCTGGGAAAGAACATGCGCTACGGGTATGCCGTGATCAATACCCGATCCAGAAGGCTCAAGGAACGGATCAAGCAGCACCGGAAAAACCGCCGCGCGGCCCGGGCGTACTGACACCTACCTGGGACAGAGTTTAAATCTGTCCCCGTATCTCTATAAAAATAGATCTGTCCCCTTTTTTTTACAGGTAGGGCGAAAACAGCCACATCAGCG
>JBKHJS010000087.1:0-9650 GCA_046537995.1 Desulfobacterales bacterium | reverse complement strand
AAATACCGCCCAGGCGGGATAAACAGCTTTTTACGAAACCGCCAAAACTTTAAATTGCAGGATGCGTAAATCATGACGGAAAACAGACAAAAACAGGGATATTTTACCGGCGCCCAGCGGTATGTGCTCGATGATGAACTGGCCCAGATCGTCAATATTTCCATGTCCCTGGAAATGCCGCTGCTGCTCAAGGGCGAACCCGGCACGGGCAAGACCATGCTGGCCCATGCCATTGCCGAAAATCTGAGCATGCCGCTGATCGTGTTAAACGTGAAATCCAACATGAAGCTCATTGACGGGCTTTACCAATATGATACCCTGACCCGGTTAAACGACAGCCGGTTCGGGGACTCCACGCGCGATGTAAGCCGAATCGAGGATTACATCAAAATGGGCAAGATCGGCCAGGCCTTCACAGCCGAGCAGCGCACCGTGCTGCTGATCGACGAAATCGACAAGGCGGACACCGATTTCCAGGATGACATGCTTGATGTGCTTGACCAGATGGAGTTTGATATTATCGAGATCGACAAGACCATCCGGGCAAAGCACCGGCCGGTTATGGTGATCACTTCGAATGCCAAAAAGGATCTGTCCGATCCGTTTCTGGGGCGGTGCAATTTCCACCACATCGCCTTTCCGGATCCTCCGA
This sequence comes from Desulfobacterales bacterium, assembly GCA_046537995.1. Classification (GTDB taxonomy): domain Bacteria; phylum Desulfobacterota; class Desulfobacteria; order Desulfobacterales; family Desulfosalsimonadaceae; genus Desulfosalsimonas. The sequence continues at coordinate 8,998 of JBKHJS010000087.1, read as the reverse complement.
TGATGCGGCGGATTATCGGGGTGCATTTCCCCGAGATCGACTCCGAGCTGATGAATAACGCCGTTGATACTTTTTACCGGCTCCGGGAAATCGACAACGTGGAGAAAAAGCCGGCGACCCGGGAACTGATAAACTGGATCCGGGCGCTTTCCATGGATCCCGATTTCAAGCCCAAGCAGCTGGCCAAGGGGGAAGTGCCGTACCTGGGCGTGCTTTTCAAAAAGAGCCAGGACTATTATTATGCCGCCAACCAGGTTCAGCGGAAAAGACGGTTTTAAGCAGATACGGTCATGTTTGTCGATTTTTTCTATAAGCTCAGAGAAGCGGGCATACCAGCAACGCCAACGGCGTTTCTGACGCTTCACAAGGCGCTGCAAAACGGGCTGATCATGTCCCTGTCGGACTTTTACACCGCTTCCCGGGCGATCCTGGTGAAAAGTGAACGGTATTTTGACCTGTTTGACCAGATTTTTGCCCATTTTTTCGAAGGCGCGGAAATGCCTGATGTCGAGGGGTTTGAGCTCGACGAGATCGCCAAATCCCTGCTGGATCAGTGGCTTTCCGACCCGCAGTCCGTTGCTGAGGCGCTTGGTATCGATTCGGCGGAGCTGCAGAACCTCTCGCCGGATGAACTTATCGAGTATTTCAAGCAGCGGCTGGAAGAGCAGACCGAACGGCACGACGGCGGAAACCGCTGGATCGGCACGGGCGGGACTTCTCCGGTGGGACATTCCGGATACCATCCGGAAGGTATGCGCGTGGGGGGAGAGTCGCGCAACAAGTCTGCAGTCAAGGTCGCCAATGAAAGGCGGTACAAGGATTATTCGCGCATGGGCCCCTTGACCCAGGCATCCATTGGAGAAGCCTTAAAGCGCCTGCGCAACCTGGTGCCCTCGGGCCCCAAGGATCAGGTCAATGTCCGCGAAAGCATCTACCAGACCATGAAAAACGCGGGCGAAATCGAGATCGTTTTCGACCGGCGGCTCAAAGACCGGCTCAAGGTGATCCTGGCAATTGACAACGGCGGATATTCCATGGACCCTCACGTGCCGGTGGTACAGACCCTGTTCAACTATGCCCGGTCCCAGTTCAAGGAGCTGAAAACCTACTTTTTCCACAATACCATTTACGATACTCTGTGGGAGGACCCGGCACGGTATCGAAAGCCCAAGCCGGTGGCCGAATTTGCCGGCCTGGATCCGGACACGCGCCTGATCATTGTCGGCGATGCCAGCATGGCGCCTTACGAGTTGATGGCCCGGGACGGATCGATTTATGTACACGAGCGCAGCGGCAGGGCCAGCATCGAGCAGCTGCGCTTTCTGGCGGAAACCTTTCCGCACAATGCGTGGCTCAACCCGGTGCCGGCCCGCATGTGGCCCTATACCCGGACGATCAATGTCATTCGCCAGGTTTTCCCCATGTTCGAGCTGACCATCGACGGGCTGGAACAGGCGGTGGACCAACTCATGGCGGCATAAAACACATCAATCGGAGGTCAATATGCATCCTGCAAGCATGGCAGAAAAAATCATGATGGTACTGGCAGCGCTGGTGTTATCCAGTCTCATAATTGCACCGCTGGCTGCCGGCGCAGAACGTCTGGCCGTATCCGCGGATGTGGCAAATGTTCGCTCCGGTCCGGGCACTGAGAGCACAAAGCTTTGGCAGGTTAAGCGAAACACGCCCATCGAGGTGATCGGATCCCAGGACGACTGGTATCTTTTCAAGGATTTCGAGGGGACCAAGGGCTGGATCCACGAGGACCTGGTGGATGATTTCGAAACCGTGGCCATTAAGGACGGCAAGGACCTGGTCAATATCCGCAGCGGTCCGGGCACGGATCACGACGTGACCCTGCAGGCCGGGGAGGGCGTTGCCTTCAAGGTCCTGGACAAAGAGGGCGACTGGCTTCACGTGCAGCATGCAGACGGGGAAAAAGGCTGGATTCACCGCGCGCTGATATGGTAGAAACTTTTCCCGGATTGCTTGGTTAACAAGAGGAAGGACAACATGGCGATTTCAATGGCCCCGGATCGAAAGACAATTGTTTGCGTGGGTTCTGCGCTTGTGGATATGCTGGCAAAGGAAGACGACAGTTTTCTGGAGGCCGCGGGTGCGGCAAAGGGCAGCATGACGCTGGTGGAGCGGGAATACATTGATGACCTGGCTGCAAAGACCACGGATCCGCCGGTAACGGTTTCCGGCGGATCCGCCTGCAACACGGCCGCGGGCGTGGGCATGCTGGGCGGCAAGGCCCGGTTCGTGGGCAAGCTCGGCCGGGATCAAATGGGCGAGATTTTTGAAGCAGACCTGGCCAAAAACGGGGTGTCGCCCTACCTGTTTGACTCCCCGGCGCCCACCGGGCGGGTGCTTTCGGTGATAACCCCGGATGCCCAGCGCACCATGTTTACCTACCTGGGCGCATCCGCGGAAATGACGCCCGAAGAGATCACAGGGCAATGCTTTGCCAATGCAGCGGTGGTACACGTGGAAGGCTATCTTCTGTTTAACCCGGAATTGATGATGGCGGTGGTCAAAGGGGCCAAGGCCTCCGGGGCCCGGATCAGTCTGGATCTGGCCAGTTTCAACGTGGTTGAGGCATCCCTGGATCTGCTCAACGGGATCGTGGCAGATTATATTGACATCCTGATTGCAAATGAAGATGAAGCCTTTGCCTATACCGGCATTTCAGACGAGGAAAAGTCCCTGCAAGTGCTGGCCAGGAAAGTGGAAGTCGCGGTTTTGAAAATCGGACCGCGGGGCAGCCTCATCCACGGAGCCGGCGAGGTGACCCGCGTCGAACGAATGGGCGACGGCAGTGCGGCGGATACAACCGGCGCCGGCGATCTTTGGGCGGCCGGATTCCTTTACGGGCTGGTCAATGGGTATTCCTTTTCCAAAAGCGGTGCCCTGGGTTCTGCCTGCGGCTTTGAGGTCTGCCAGGTGGTGGGCGCCAAAATTGGCGAGGACGGCTGGCAGCGGATCCGCCGGCAGCTGGCGGCATAATCACGGAACTTACAGGGCGGAGCAAAGACAGCTATGGCCACAGAATCTCCCAGATCCCGCAATACGCAGCAAGAGCCGGAAGCATACGATTCGATCCAGGGGTATGGAAAAAAGCTCCTTGCCCGTGCCAGATTATATCAGAAACAACTGATCGCGGCAGGGGTTGTTTTTTGTGTCGTGCTCGTTGTCGGGGCCGGAGTGCTTTATTTTCTGCACCGTGCGGAAGATAACGCCTCGGCCATGCTGATCCAGGCCAGCCAGCAGTATGAAAGCATGGACAAAAATGCCGATGACGGGGCTTTTGCCGATATCAAGCAGCAGTTTCAAACCCTGATCGACGAATACGGATACACGGATGCCGGCAAGATGGCACTGCTCCAGTATGCCGGCATCTGCTACCAAACCGGTGACCATGATCGGGCGCTGGAACTGTATCAAAGCGCCCATGAGGCATTTAAACGCAATCCCCATTTCAGTCAACTGGCATTAAACGGAATGGCCTATACCCAGGCTGCCAGGGGCAATGATAAAGAGGCCATTTCCCTTTTTCAACAGGTCGCCGAAGACGGCTCCCCGGCGTTAAAAGCCCAGGCCCTGTTTCAACTGGGGATGCTTTACAGTCAGACAGGCAGTCCGGAAAAAAGCAGGCAGGCCTATGAGCGGCTGATTTCGGACTTTTCGGATTCAATCTTTGCCGAACCGGCCAGATCCCGGATTTCCGGTTAAAACCGGGCAAGCGGCCCCCTCGGCCCTGACATGCTGCTTTCCTTTAACCATGCGATTGCCCTATGGTCAGCGCCCTTCCAGATAGTGTCACCCTTCATGGCCAGATCGAACGTGTGACCTACACGAACCCGGAAAACGGATACACTGTTGCGCAGGTGCGCATTCGCGGCCGGCGCGAGCCGGTCACCGTTGTGGGCCGGTTCATGGAGCCCACTCCCGGCGAGGTCATGGAAATGACCGGGAGATGGAAGATTCACCCCGCCTATGGCGAGCAGTTCGAGGCCGATTCCTACCGCACCACCGCGCCTTCCACGGTAAACGGCATCCAGAAATACCTTGGCTCCGGACTGGTCCGGGGCATCGGCCCGGAAATGGCCAGGCGGATCGTGGCAAGGTTCGGCAAATCCGCCTTGTCGGTCATTGAAAACGAGCCTGACCGGCTGCAGGAAGTCGCGGGGATCGGCAAAAAGCGCGTGGAGATGATCAAGGACGCCTGGGCCGAGCAGAAAGAAATCCGCAATGTCATGCTTTTTCTGCAGTCCCACGAGGTCAGCGCGGCCTATGCAGTGCGCATATTCCGCCAGTACAGCCAGGATGCCGTGGAGGTGGTCACGGAAAATCCCTACCGCCTGGCCACGGACATTTCCGGCATCGGCTTTTTGACTGCAGATAAAATCGCCCAAAAGCTCGGATTTGAAAAGACGCATCCCCTGCGCATCCGGGCAGGGGTGCTTTACGTGTTAAATCATCTCTCAGAAGACGGCCATGTCTATTATCCCCGGGATCTGCTGATCGGAAAATGCACGGAAATTCTTGAAACCGATCGCGATACGGTGGCAAGAGCCATTTCGCAAACCCAAGGCGACGGGCAGGTTGTGGTCGAAGAGACCGGCCCGGATGCCGGCCCCGGTGAAAAAGCCCAGGCGGTGTATCTGAAGCGGTTTTATGTGAGTGAAACCGGGATTGCTGCGCATTTTGACCGGCTGCTGGCCGCGCCCAAGTCCGTGCGGGCCATTGACACCCAACGCGCCCTGCAATGGGTCCAGCAGCGACTCGATTTTAACCTGGCAGACAAGCAGAAAGCGGCTGTGCGCGGTGCTGTGGAAAACAAGGTCATGGTGATCACGGGCGGACCGGGCACAGGCAAGACCACGATCATCCGGGCGGTGCTGGAAATTTTTTCGCAGCTCCAGGTGCGTATCATGCTGGCCGCACCCACCGGCAGGGCGGCCAAGAAAATGAGCGAGACCACCGGTCACGGGGCCGGCACCATCCACCGGCTGCTTTCTTTTAACTACCAGGCCGGGGGGTTTCAGAAAAACCAGGACAATCCCCTGAAGTGCGACCTGCTGATCGTGGACGAGGCTTCCATGATTGACACGCAGCTCATGTATTATCTGCTCAAGGCGGTGCCGCCGGCAGCCACCCTGGTGCTGGTGGGCGATGTCTATCAGCTGCCTTCGGTGGGGCCGGGCAATGTGCTGCAGGACGTAATCGAATCCGGTAAAGTGCCCGTGGTCCGGCTTACTGAAATATTCCGCCAAGCACAGCAAAGCCGGATTGTCATCAATGCCCACCGGATCAACAGCGGCCAGATGCCCCGGCTTGAGGCCGAGGCGGAAAGCGACTTTTTTTTCATTGCGCAGGAAGATCCGGAAAAAGTTGTTGACATTATCGTGGAGTTGGTGTCAAAACGCATTCCCCGGCGCTTTGGCGTTGACCCCGTAGACGAGGTGCAGGTGCTTTCGCCCATGCACAAGGGCACTGCCGGAACAGCCAACTTAAACGGCCTGCTCCAGGAGGCGCTCAACCCGGAAAAGACCCGGGTCAGCGCGGCGGGGGCGACTTTCCGGCTGCATGACAAGGTCATGCAGATCCGGAACAACTACGACAAGCAGGTGTTTAACGGGGATATGGGGCGCATTTCGGCAATTGGCGAACAATTCCGCCGCATGCAGATTGATTTTGAGGGCCGGAAAATCGATTATTCGTTTTCCGATCTCGACGAGGTGGTCCCGGCATACGCCGTATCCGTGCACAAATCCCAGGGCTCGGAATTCCCGGTGGTGGTCATGCCCATTTTGACCCAGCATTATATCATGCTGCAGCGCAACCTGATCTATACCGCAGTGACCAGGGGGCGTCGCCTAGTGGTCCTGGTGGGCACGAAAAAGGCTATGGCCATCGGGGTGAAAAATGACCGGCCCAGGCAGCGTTATACGCGGCTGGCCGTCAGAATGGCGGCATTGCAGCAGGCCCCGACTGTTTGACAGACAAAAGGAGTATCCGCGGTGAAAATCATAATCGTGGGCGCAGGCGAGGTCGGATATCATATCGCCAGCCGGATGTCCTTTGAAAATAAGGACGTGGTCGTCATTGACAAGGATCCGGGCGCGATCAAGCGGGTTTCGGACAACGTGGACGTGGAGGCGATAAACGGGTCGGGCAGCAGCCCCAGGGTGCTAAAGGAAGCCGGGCTCAAGGAGGCTGAAATCCTGCTTGCGGTCACGGACAGCGATGAGACAAACCTGGTGGCCTGCCTGATGGCCGATATCATATCACCCACCACCAAGAAGCTTGCCCGGATCCGGGAGGGGGATTTTGACGCCTACCACCAGGTGCTCCATGAGCAGTCCCCGAATATTGACACGGTGATCAACCCGGAGATCGAGGTGGTCAAGAGCATCGAGCGGTTTCTGAGCATTCCGGGAGCCGTGGATGTCAGCGATTTTGCCGACGGCATGCTCAAGTTCGTCGGCCTCTACCTGGACCAGGGAAGCCGGCTGGCCGGCCTCCGCCTCAAGGAGATCCCGGAGAAAATCGGGCAGCGGATTCTGGTGGCCGCGGTGGTCAGAAAAGAGGAGCTGATCATCCCGGGCGGCGAAGCCCGGCTGTATCCAGGGGATCTGATATATTTCATAAGCGAGGACCAAGGACTGCCCTCGATTTTAAAAGCTTTTGACAAGCAGGTCAAGCCGGTGCACAGAGCCATGATTGTCGGCGGCGGGCGGATCGGTACGCGGCTGGCGGCCATTCTTGAAAAAAGCGGCATTCACACCAAGATCATCGAGCGTTCCGCCCAACGGTGCAGTGAATTGGCCGCGGAGATGAAAAAGGCCGTGGTGATCCAGGGAGACGGATCTGACCAGCGCCTGCTGGTAGAGGAAAACATCCATGAAATGGATGCGGTGATCACCCTTACCAACGACGAGGAAACCAATATCCTGGTATCCCTGCTGGCCAAGCGGATGGGAGCCGGCAAAAGCATTACCCGGCTCAACAAGTTCAGTTATTTTCCACTGATGCCTGCCATCGGAATTGAGCAGGTGGTCAGTCCGCGCCTTTCGGCAATCAACACCATCCTCCAGCATATCCGGCGGGGCAAGGTCCTCTCCGTGCGCACGCTGACAGATGAACAGGCAGAGGTGCTGGAGGCAGAAGCCCTGGAAACCTCGGATATTGTCGGAAAGCCCCTGCACAGCACGTCGCTGCCCAAAGGCTCTTTGGTTATCGGCATTATTCGGGAGGGCCATGTGCTGATACCTTCCGGCGACAGCGTGATCGAGCCCGGCGACCGGATTATTATTTTTGCCAAGCGCCAGGTGGTGTCCAAGATTGAACGGATTCTCACCGTGAAACTGGAGTTTTTCTAAATGCGATGGGGCTTTGTGCTCCAATATGTGGCGATCCTGGTTTTTTTCCTGGGCCTGACCATGTCTGTGCCCATGGCCGTGGGGGCATTTTATGCAGACGGCAGCATGGGGCCGCTGGCAAAATCCGGAGCCATTTCCGCAGCCGTCGGCATTGTTTTGTTTTTGGTGTTCCGGCGGGATAGGGCCGAGCAGATCAGCCAGCGCGAAGGCATGGCGATTGTGGCCATCGGCTGGACCGCCATCGGGCTTTTCGGCGCCCTGCCCTTTTATTTTGCAGGCGTGTTTCCCACCTTTGCAGATGCCTTTTTCGAGTCGGTCTCCGGGTTTACAACCACCGGCGCATCCGTGTTCACTGCAGTCGAAGGCGTCAGCCGGGGGCTGCTGTTCTGGCGCAGCCTGATCCAGTGGCTCGGCGGCATGGGGATTATCGTGCTCACCATTGCCATCCTGCCGTTTCTGGGGGTGGGCGGTTTCCAGCTTTATAAGGCCGAGGTCCCCAGCCCGGTACCGGATAAGCTCAAGCCCCGGATCCGGGACACGGCAAAAGTGCTTTGGAAGGTGTATCTGCTGTTTTCCCTGCTGGAATTGTTCCTGCTGCTAATCGGCGGCATGACGGTATATGACGCGCTGTGCCACACTTTTACAACCATGCCCACGGGCGGCTTTTCCACTAAGAACCTGTCGGTCGCCCATTTTGACAGCCTGTATTTTGATATCGTGTTTATCGGCTTCATGCTGCTGGCAGGGATCAATTTTTCCCTGCACTACAACATGCTCCGGGCCCGGCCCCTGGCTTACTGGCGCGACCCGGAATGCCGCTTTTTCCTGATTTTTCTGCTGATCCTTGTCGGACTGGTGAGTTTCAGCGTTCTGGGCCCGGTTTATGAAACTGCAGGCGAATCTCTGCGATACGGCGCTTTCCAGGTGATTTCCATATTGACCACAACCGGGTATGCCACCGCGGATTACAACCAATGGCCGGCAATGGCCCGGTTGATCCTGGTGATGTGCATGTTTCTGGGCGCTTCTGCGGGATCCACCGGCGGCGGCATGAAAATGCTCCGCGTGATGCTGTGCTTTAAATTCTGCTACAAGGAGCTGTTTAACATGCTGCACCCCCATTCGGTTTCTTACGTGAAAATCGGGGGCAGACCCGTCCCGGATTCAGTGGTCGGCAGCGTTCTGGGCTTTCTGGCGCTGTATACTGCAGTATTTGTCGTGTGCGCCATCGTCCTGGCCGGCATGGGCGTGGATTTTGTTACTTCCTTTTCCGCCGTGGCTGCATCCATCGGAAATATCGGACCCGGCCTGGCCATGGTCGGACCGGTGGGCAATTATGCGGAAATCCCTTATTTCGGCAAGTGGCTGCTGGCCTGGTGCATGCTGGTGGGCCGCCTGGAAGTCTATACGGTCATTATTTTCCTGGTCCCGGAATTCTGGCGGAAATAGCTTCTCAAAGGGCCTTGGGAGGGAAAACTCATTGAAAAAATTGCAGCGGGATTTAGTTTTAATGTTGACAATTTACCCGGAAGTATATACAAGGAGGACTTTATGAAGCCTGCTGGACTGGGCCGTTAACTCAGTTGGTAGAGTATCTGCCTTTTAAGCAG
>JBKHJS010000013.1:0-34493 GCA_046537995.1 Desulfobacterales bacterium | reverse complement strand
ATGGCCGTGGAAATGTTTTGCACAAACCAGTTCATGGATTCTTTCTCCGTAAAAAGCTGTTTATCCCGCCAGGGCAGTATCTTTGCAGAAAGGAAATCCGTAAGCACCTTGGCTGATCGGCGGCGCGAAAAAGGAAGCGCTTAAAACACCCTGGCGCAAAACTCCCCGAGCCGGCCCAGATCCTCGCATACATGGGCGCCCCCGGCCTTCAGGGCCTCGACCTTGCCCTGTGCCGTGCCGGCCCCGCCGGAAATAATGGCGCCCGCATGCCCCATGCGCCGCCCCGGCGGGGCGGTCATGCCGGCAATAAAGCTCACAACTGGCTTGGACATGTTTTCCCGGATAAATTCAGCAGCCTGCTCCTCGGCGCTACCCCCGATTTCGCCGACCATGACCACGCCCCGGGTCTCCGGGTCTGCCTCAAAGGCGGCCAGGCAGTCAATAAAACTGGTGCCGCTTACCGGATCCCCGCCGATGCCGATACAGGTGGTCTGGCCGATATCCTGCAGGGTGAGCTGATAAACCACTTCATAGGTCAGGGTCCCGGAGCGCGACACCACCCCGATGGGCCCGCCCGGCTTGTGGATCGGGCCCGGCATGATTCCGACCTTGGCCTGCCCCGGCGTGATGATGCCTGGGCAGTTGGGGCCGATCAGCCGTGCGGAACTGATTTTGAGATAGTGCTTTACCCGCATCATGTCAAGTACGGGAATACCCTCGGTAATGGTGACGATCAGGTCGATACCGGCATCGGCGGCCTCCATGATGGCATCTGCTGCAAACGGCGGCGGGACGAATATCAGGCTGCAGTTGGCGCCGGCCTCGGAAACCGCCGCTGCAACCGAGTTAAACACCGGAATGTCATCCATCTTCTGCCCGCCCTTGCCGGGTGTTACGCCTGCCACCACCTTTGTGCCGTATTCCACGCACTGGCGCGCGTGGAACTGCCCTTCTTTTCCGGTAATTCCCTGAACCACCACCCGGGTGTCCGCATCGGCAAATATACTCATACCCAAACCCCGACTTGCTGTGTTATTTATTAAATGAGCCTATAAGGAATTCTGCAGAATCCCTGGCTCATTAAAGCATAAATCCGAAGCACGAAATCCGAAATTCGAAACAATGAGATAAATGTGAATTTTTCAATGACAAAAACAGGAGGTCTATCTGAACATTGTTTTTGTTATTTGGTCATTATGGATTTCGTATTTGTTTATCCCTATGGGATGCTGACGCGCGGATTTCGATATTCGAATTTCGAATTTTATACAAGTGCTGCAACCTTCTCGCCGGCATCCTTGAGATCCCTGGCGGTCTGCAGATCCAGCCCGGAGTCGGCCAGGATCTGTCTGCCTTCTTCCACGTTGGTGCCTTCCATGCGCACCACCAGGGGCACGTTGATCTGCGTGTTCTTGGCCGCCTCCACAACACCCCTGGCCAGCACGTCGCAGCGCAGGATGCCGCCGAAGATGTTGATCAGAATTGCTTTGACCTTCTTGTCCGACAGGATCAGCCGGAACCCGTTTTCGATCATCTCCGCGGTGGCGCCGCCGCCCACATCCAGAAAATTGGCGGGTTCGGCCCCGGCCAGCTTGATGGTGTCCATGACCGCCATGGCCAGGCCCGCGCCGTTGACCATGTTGCCCACCGTGCCGTCGAGATTGATGTAATTGAGGTTGTACCTGGAGGCCTCCACGTCAACGGGGTCTTCCTCGTCAAAGTCTCGCATTTCAACGACTTGCTTCTGGCGGTACAACGCGTTGTCATCAAAGCTGACCTTGGCATCCAGGGCATAAAGCTGCTTTTCCCGGGTGATCACCAGGGGATTGATCTCCACCAGCGAGCAGTCCCGGTCCACGAACAGGTTGTAAAGCGCTGTGAGCATCCGGGAAAACGGCTTGATCAGCTCCTTTTCCAGGTTTAAGCCAAAAGCGGCCTGCCGGCAGTGATACGGGTAGATCCCGGCCAGGGGATTGACATGCACCTTGATGATTTTCTCCGGCGTCTGCGCGGCCACGGTTTCAATGTCCATGCCGCCGGCCTCGCTGGCCATGATCAGGATCCCGGCGTTTTCCCGGTCGGCTGTCAGGCTGAGGTAAAGCTCTTTTTCAATGTTTACCCCCTTTTCCAAAAGCACCCGCTTGACCGGCTGCCCTTCGGGTCCTGTCTGGGGCGTGACCAGGTTCATGCCGATGATCGCATCTGCATGCTTGACCACCTCGGAGATGTCATCGGCGATTTTAACGCCCCCGCCCTTGCCGCGGCCGCCTGCATGGATCTGGGCCTTTACCGCCACTGGAAAGCCGCCCAGGGTTTCTGCCACCGCCTTGGCTTCATCCGCGCTTTCAGCCACCCCGGCCTTGGCAATGGCAACCCCGTATTCGGAAAATAACTGCTTGGCCTGGTATTCGTGTATTTTCATAACAACTCCGCCTGGTTTCCTATCCGATCACGCAAAGCACGTCGTTCTTGGCAACCGAATCGCCTTCGGAAAAATTAATGGCCTTCACCGTTCCGGCCACGGGCGTGGGCAGGGAATTCTCCATTTTCATGGCTTCCAGGACCACCACGGTCTCGCCCTCTTTAACGGTATCCCCCGCCTTTTTTTCGTACCGGATCACAATGCCGGGCATGGGGGCCTTTATCTGATGGCCCTCCACGTCTGCAGCCGGTTTTGAAGCAGCTTCCTTGGGCGCTTCTTTAGGTGCCTCCTTGGGGGCTTCGGGTTTTGGGGCCGGAGCCCCGGACTTCGGTGCAGAAGGGGCGGGCCGGGCCTGAGGCGCGCTCGGCGCGCCTGCCGGGGCCGCACGGCGAGGCCCGTCAGGGGCGGCGGGAGCGGGCTGGGCAGCAGGCGCACCTGCAATATAAGGCATTCCCGGATCCTCCACTGCCACCTCGAACTGCTCGCCGTCCACGTACACGCTGAACTTGTGCACGTTTTCCCCCTCGGGCGGTTCGGCCTTTTTCTCCCTTTGTTCAAGCACGTCTTTGAGCTCGCCGCTTCTGACCTTGCGCACCAGCTCTTCTTCCTTTTTGGCTTCTTCCAGGCTCCTGGGCTGAACTGATTCCGGCGGGGTCTCCAGGCCGTACTTGTATTTCAAAAATTTCTTGCCGGTGACCGGATACAACGCATAAATGAGCACATCATCAATATCCGTGGTAATATCCTTGACCGCTTCCTTGGCATTCTCAAGCTCAGGCTCCAGAATTTCGGCAGGCCTGCAGTCAATGGGTTTTTCGCCGCGCGGGTACCCCTTGAGCGCCTTTTTCTGGACTTCGGTATTCACCCCTGCCGGTGTCTTTCCGTAAAGCCCGAAGCACAGATCCTTGACCTGGGAGGTAATCATCTTATAGCTTTCGTTCTCGTCATCAAACAACACGTTGTTGACCGTCTGGATACCCACGATCTGGCTGGTGGGCGTGACCAGGGGTACCTGGCCCAGGTCCTTTCGAACCTTGGGCAGCATCTCGTAGACCTCGTCAATGCGATTCAGGGCATCCATTTCCCGGAGCTGATTGACAAGGTTGGAAAGCATCCCGCCGGGCGTCTGGTGGAGCAGCACGTTGATATCAATGACCGAAACCTTGGAGTCATCGAGCAGGTGCCTGTACTTGGGCAGGATGTCTTTTTCCAGCTTTTCGTTGATCGCGGCCAAAGCCTCGATGTCAAAGCCCGTATCCCGGTTTGTACCCAGTAGCGACATGACCATGGGCTCAACGGCCGGATGCGAGGTTCGGTAGGCATAGGAGCTCATGCACGTATCGACAATGTCCACGCCCGCCTCAATAGCCTTGAGATGGGTCAGCGGCGCCATGCCAGAGGTGAAATGGCTGTGCAGGTGCAGCGGCACCGAGATGTTTTCCTTTAAGGCCTTGAACAAGGGGAACGCATCATAAGGGGAAAGCAGGCCGGCCATGTCCTTGATGCAGATCGTATCCGCACCCATTTCCTCGAGTTCCTTTGCCTTTGCCAGGAAATACTCGATATTGTAAACCTCGCCGCCCATGCGCGGCTCGGTCATGGAATAGCAAACGCAACCCTGAAAGTGCTTGCCGGATTTCTTGATCACGTCCACCACGGTCTCAAAGTTGCGGAAATCGTTTAACGCGTCAAAGGTCCGGAAAATATCCATGCCGTTTTCCGCTGCCCGCTCCACAAACACCCGGGCCACGTCATCTGGATAATTGCGGTATCCTACCAGGTTCTGGCCGCGCAAGAGCATGGAAAAAGGCGTTTTCTTAAAGTATCGCTTTAAGGTTCGGATCCGATCCCATGGATCTTCATTTAAAAACCGGTGCATGGTGTCAAACGTGGCTCCGCCCCACACTTCAACTGCCCAAAAACCGATGTTGTCCATCATCTCGGCCACAGGGACCATGTCTTCGGTGCGGCCCCGGGTGGCAAAAAGGGACTGGTGCCCGTCGCGCAGGGTCAGGTCCTCGACTTTCACCGGGTTTTTCGCTGCCGGCCGGTCCTTGTCATATTGGATTTCCGTTTGCTTGAGTTCGTGGTGTTCAGTCATTCCCGGGTCTCCTCGGATTGGTGATGTTTATTTTAATGAAACGCCTTCATCTGCATCATGGTCCGCATCTGCATCTGTCCCTGTCTGCCGCTTAATGCCCAGGGATGCTGCACGGCCCGGACGACAACCTGCGCCTGCGGCGCCTCGACCGGGGCTGCTTCTGCGGCTTCTTGGGCTGCGGCGACTTCCGCCTGCTGCTGTCGGCATGCCAGGTGATGCGCCACTGCGGCAATGGCGGCGCGTTCTTTTTTTCTCATGCGAATCGCCTTTCTTTTTTGCATTCATCCTTTTAGGCCGGTATATTGCCGTGTTTTTTCGGCGGCAGGGACTGCCGCTTGGTGCACAGGATTTCCAGGGCCTCAATCAGACGGGGCCGGGTCTCGCTGGGCACGATCACGTCATCGATATATCCACGGTTGGCAGCCACGTACGGATTGGAAAACAGGTCCCGGTATTCCTCGACCTTTTCCTTTCGGGTGGCTTCCGGGTCTTGTGAATTGTCAATGGTTTTGCGGTGAATAATATTGGCCGCGCCTTCGGCGCCCATGACCGCGATCTCGGCAGTCGGCCAGGCAAAAGCCATGTCTGCGCCCAGATGCTTGGAGGACATGGCAATATAGGCCCCGCCGTAGTCCTTGCGCAAAATCACCAGCAGCTTGGGTACCGTGGCCTCGGAATAGCACCACAGCAGCTTGGCCCCGTGCCGGATAATGCCGCCCCATTCCTGGTCCGAACCCGGCATGTACCCGGGCACGTCGGCCAGGGTCAAAAGCGGGATATTAAAGGCATCACAGAACCGGATAAAACGGGTGGCCTTGTCCGAGGCGTCAATATCCAGGCACCCGGCCAGGAACTTGGGCTGATTGGCAATGATTCCCACGGTGCGGCCGTTAAGACGCGCAAGCGCCACCACAATGTTCTTGGCGTAATGCGCATGGGGTTCGAAAAATTCGCCGTTGTCCACGATCCAGGAAATGATGTCCTTGACGTCATAGGCCCGGTTGGGATCTTCCGGGACGGTGGTATCCAGGCGTTCGTCGCGCCTTTCCGGGTCATCTCCGGTATCCACAACAGGCGGGTCTTCCATGTTGTTTGCCGGCAGATAGGAAAGCATGTCCCGGATCCGTTCAATGGCATCCGCATCGGATTCGCACGAAAAATGTGCGACACCGCTTTTCTCATTGTGCGTGGTGGCCCCGCCCAGGTCCTCAAAGGTAATCTCCTCGCCGGTTACGCTCTTGATCACCTGGGGACCGGTAATAAACATGTGGCTGGTCTTTTTGACCATGAACACCCAGTCGGTCATGGCCGGGGAATAAACCGCCCCGCCGGCCGTGGGCCCCATGATGGCCGAAATCTGCGGGATCACGCCCGAGGCAATCGAGTTGCGGTAAAAAATCTCGCCATACCCGCACAGCGCATCCACGCCCTCCTGGATGCGCGCACCGCCGGAATCGTTAAACCCAACCACCGGCGTGCCGGATTTCATGGCCAGGTCCATGACCTTGCAGATTTTCCTGGCGTGCATCTCGCCCAGGGTACCGGCCCGGGCCGTAAAATCCTGGGCAAATGCAAATACAGGCCGCCCATCCACGCGCCCGTGACCGGTGATCACACCGTCTGATGGGATATCGACCTCGTCCATGCCGAAGTTCACGCACCTGTGCTTGACAAAAATATCGATCTCCCGGAACGTGCCTTGGTCAAAGAGGTGGTCCAGCCGCTGGCGGGCGGTGAGCTTGCCCTTTTCCTGTTGTTTTTCCACCGCCTTGGCGCCCCCCATTTCCCGCATCCGGGACTTTTTCTCCAGAAGCTCCTGTATTTTATCCGATACGCCGCTCATGTCTGTTTCCTTTCATATTCGTGCGTGACCAACCCCAGCAGCTGCCTGGCGGCAGCCATGGCTGTTGTATCTCCCTGCTCCAGGCGCCGGGTCAGATCCGGCAAAAGCGTTTTCACCTCTGAAAGCCCGTAAAACCAATCCTTCAGACCTTGTTCCACCAGGAAATCAAACCAGTCGCGCGCCTGCCGGCTTCGCTTACGGGCAAGCTCACCCGATGCCTCCATCTTGCGCCGATGCGCCAGAACGGTGTCCCAGATTTCATCGATCCCGGTCATTTCCAGCGCGCTGCATGTAAGCACCGGCGGCTGCCAGTCATCTGACCTGGGCGCCATGAGGTGCAGCGCGTTTTCATAATCCTTTCTGGCTTTTTCCGCCCGGGCTGCGTTTTCGCCGTCGGCCTTGTTCACGGCCATGGCGTCTGCCAGCTCGATAATCCCCCGTTTGATGCCCTGGAGCTCATCGCCGGCCCCGGCCAGCAGCAGCACCAGGAAAAAATCAACCATGGAAGCCACGGAAAACTCGGACTGGCCAACGCCCACGGTCTCGACCATGACCACGTCATAGCCCGCGGCTTCCAGCACCGTCATGGTCTCCCGGGTTTTTCTGGCAACACCGCCAAGGGCGCCGCCCGAGGGCGACGGGCGAATAAATGCGTGATCATGGGCCGCCAGTTGTTCCATCCGGGTTTTATCCCCCAGGATGCTGCCGCCGCTCTTGGCACTGCTCGGGTCCACGGCCAGGATGGCCACCCGGTGCCCCATTTCGATAAGCCGCATCCCGAGCGTTTCAATAAAGGTGCTTTTGCCGACCCCGGGCACCCCGGTAATGCCGAGCCGAACCGCCTCTCCGGTATACGGCAGCAGACTGTCGAGCACCGTGTAAACCAGTTCCTGGTGTCCGGAAAGGGCGCTTTCGATCAGGGTGATGGTCTTTGATATGGCCTTGCGGTTGCCCGCGCGCACCCCTTCAATATAATATGCGGCATCCTCAGGCATTTTGCTCTAGCGCGTTTAACACCTGGTTGGCTGAATCGGTTACCATGCTGCCGGGGCCAAACACCTTTGCAACACCTGCATTGTACAGAAAATCATAATCCACCGGCGGAATAATGCCGCCGACCACCACCAGGACATCGGCTCCGCCCTGTTTTTTGAGCTCTTCTATCATCCGGGGCACCAGGATCTTGTGCGCACCGGCCAGGCTGGAAACCCCCACCACGTGGACATCGTTTTCAATGGCCATCTTGGCCGCCTCTGCCGGGGTCTGGAACATGGGGCTTAAATCCACGTCAAAACCGAGATCCGCGTACGCCGTGGCCACGACCTTCACGCCCCGGTCGTGTCCGTCCTGTCCCATCTTGGTCAGCAGAATCCGGGGCCGCCGGCCGTGCTTTTCCGCAAAATCGTTTACCCGCTTGCGGATGGATTGGATGATCTCGTCATCCTGGTACTCGCCCGCATACACCCCGGAAATGCACTGGGTCGTGGCAACGTAGCGGCCGAATACCTTTTCCATGGCTTCTGTGACCTCGCCCACCGTGGCCCGTGCCCGGATGGCCGGGATGCAGGCTTCCAGCAGGTTGCCGCCGGATTCCGCGCATTGGGTGAGCGCTTCCAGGCACCGGCGGACTTCAGCGTCATCGCGCTGCTCGCGGATCCGGTTGACCCAGTTGATCTGCTCGTCCCGGACGGAATCAGAAATTTCACGCACGTCAACCTCGGTTTCAGCTTCCACCGGGTACTTGTTGACCCCGATGACGGGATCGATTCCCTGGTCAATGCGCGCCTGGCGCCGGGCGGCCGCCTCCTCGATGCGCATCTTGGGCATGCCCGCCACGATCGCCTTGGCCATGCCGCCCATTTCCTCGACCTCGTTGATGATTTTGCGGGCCTCCCGGACCATCTGATCGGTGAGCCATTCCACGTAATAGGAGCCGCCCAGGGGATCGACCACGTTGGTGACCCGGGATTCCTCCTGGACAATAAGCTGGGTGTTTCTGGCGATCCGGGCCGAAACGTCCGTGGGCAGGCTGACAGCTTCGTCAAAGGCGTTGGTGTGCAGCGACTGTGTGCCGCCCAGTACCGCGGCCAGGCACTCCAGGGTGGTGCGGATGATGTTGTTGTAGGGATCCTGCTGGGTCAGACTCCACCCGGAGGTCTGCACGTGGGTGCGCAGCATCTTGGATCGCGGGTCCTGGGGGTTGAACTGATCCATCAGGTCTGCCCACAGGTAGCGGGCCGCCCGCAGCATGGCAATTTCCATGAAAAAATTCATGCCCACGCCGAAGAAAAACGACAGGCGCGGGGCAAAGGAATCAATCTCGAGTCCGGCATTCAAGGCCGCGCGCACATATTCGAGTCCGTCTGCCAGGGTGAATGCGGTCTGGAGCACGGAATCTGCCCCGGCTTCCATCATGTGATAGCCGGAAATGCTCACGGTGTTGAACTTGGGCATGTTCTTTGAGCAGTAGCCGACGATATCGGATACGATCCGCATGGACGGATCGGGCGGATAGATGTAGGTATTGCGGGTCAGGTATTCCTTTAAAATATCGTTCTGGATCGTGCCGGCAAGCTTTTCCTGTGCCACGCCCTGTTCTTCTGCGGCCACGATGTAGGCGGCCATCACAGGCAATACCGCGCCGTTCATGGTCATGGACACAGTCATCTTGTCCAGCGGAATTTCATCAAAAAGGATCTTCATGTCCTCCACGGTATCCACGGGCACGCCGGCCTTGCCCACGTCCCCGATCACTCTGGGGTGATCCGAATCATATCCCCGGTGGGTGGCAAGGTCAAAAGCAACGGAAAGGCCCTTCTGGCCGGCGGCCAGGTTGCGCTTGTAAAATTCGTTGGACTCCCGTGCCGTTGAAAAACCGGCATACTGCCGGATGGTCCACGGCCGCACCGTGTACATGGTGGCCCTGGGGCCACGGACAAACGGGGAAATCCCGGGCAGGGAATTGACAAAATCAATTCCCTCGATATCCTCGGCGGTATACAGGGGATGGGTGGTAATGCCTTCCGGGGTTTGCTTTTCCAGGGACTCAATAGGCTTGTCCTTGAGTTCCTTTCTGGCAAGATCAATCCATCTGGGTTTTTCGGGATGTTCAGCCATATCGGGTTTCCTTTTTTAGATGGCGCCGTAGAAAGTTCAAGATCAAGGCTTGCGCAATTTCGAAGAATGCAGCGTACTTCGCCGTACGTGAAATTCTTCGGGAATTGCGCGTAACGCAGATATCGGACTTCCAAGGAAGTCCTTTTTTACGCTTTAACGAAATTCCACTTCGTTGCCCTGACGGCGGTGCGGAAAAGCGGGTTTCCGAGCGGAATTTGTGGCTCGAAGAGGCTCCTGGAGCGAGGAAACGCCTTTTTCGCGCCGCCGATCAGCCAAGTCGGTTACGAATTTCCTTTCTTCAAAAATATCGCGGCTGCGGGATAAACAGCTTTTTACGGTACCATCAAACTTAGCGTTCGCAGAGCTCCACGAGCACGCCGCCGGTGGCTTTGGGGTGAATGAAAGCGATTTTCGCCCCGCCTGCACCGGGCCGCGGTTTTTCATCAATCAGGGAGACCCCCTTTTCCTTGAGCTCTGCCAGGGCGGACTCGATGTCATCGACCCTGAAGGCGATATGGTGCACGCCCTGGCCCTTTTTTTCAATGAATTTTGAAACCGGGCCATGCTCGTCAGTTGATTCCAGAAGTTCCACCTCGCTTTTGTCAACCGGGAAAAAGGCGGTTTTGACCTTCTGTAATTCCACGGTTTCCTCGCCCTGATAAGGCAGGCCCAGAACATCTGACCAGAAAGACCCGGCCTCGGCATTACTGTTGACCGCAACACCGATGTGATCAATATGCAGCACCTTCATTTTTCATACCTCGCAAATTATGAATCCGAATGTGAATTCAGGCCGTTTCTTAAGTATCCGGCCATGTATGTAAGTGTTACTTACTTTTTCAAATTTTATAATATCCGCGGGTTGCCGCTGTCAAGTATAATCGCAATGAGAATTGACCTTAACGTTAATTTTCTTTAAATACCAATGGAAAGCATTTCCGGTGCTCATGGGCCAAATTTATGACCCGCTTCTTTTATGTGCCGTGAAGCGTGTTGCCTTACCGGATGCAGACCTTCCGGACTTCCAACAGGTCGCAGTGCCCGGCAAAAACCTTGGCAATGCCGTCCTGCTTGAGCGTTGTCATGCCCTCGTCCACTGCCTGGTCCCGGATCTGGCTCATCATGGCGCGGTTCTGGATCAGCTGCTTGATTTCGTCAGAAGCCGGAAGAAGTTCATGAATTCCCATCCGGCCCCGATAACCGGTATTGTTGCAGACCTGGCACCCCCTGGGCGCAAAAAGCTGAAGGTCTTCGGCGTACGGAATATTTAAATGCTTTTCAAATTCCGCCGGCCCGTATTCCCGGACCAGTTGATCGTACTCGCTGCGATCCGGATGATACGGCTGCTTGCATTCACGGCACAGGGTCCGCACCAGGCGCTGGGCCACGATGCAAAGCAGTGCATCCGCGAAATTAAACGGGTCCATTCCCATGTCCAGAAGCCGGGTAACGGTCTCCGGCGCGCTGTTGGTATGCAGGGTGGAAAAGACCAGGTGCCCGGTCAGGGAGGCCTCAATACCCATCTGGGTGGTTTCATGGTCCCGCATCTCGCCGACCATGATCACGTCCGGGTCCGCCCGCAGAAAGGCCCGCATGGCAGCGGCAAAGTCATACCCGATTTTCGGCTTGACCTGCACCTGCCGAAGTCCTTTCTGGGTGATTTCCACCGGATCCTCTGCTGTCCAGATTTTGCGCTCTATGTCATTAATATAGCGCAGCGCCGAATGCAGGGTCGTGGTCTTGCCCGAACCGGTGGGACCGCAAACCAGAATCATGCCGTAGGGGGAGCTTACGGATTTGACAAAGGCCTCGTAATTCCGCCTGGAAAAACCCATGCGGTCCAGCGGAAGCGGCTCGCCCACGGCCAGAAGCCGCAGGACCACGTCTTCGAGCCCGCCCTGGGTGGGCACGGTAGCCACACGGAGTTCGATGTCCTTTCCCCCGAACTTCTTAAACCGGATCTTGCCGTCCTGGGGCTTTCTTTTTTCCGCAATATCCAGATCCGCCATAATCTTGATCCGGGCGACCACCGCATTTTTATAGCTGTACGGAATGGTCTGGTAAACCGAGCAGGCCCCGTCGATACGGATGCGTACCTGCGTGTTATGCCGCCCCGGATAGGGCTCCAGGTGAATATCAGATGCCCCGCGCGCATGGGCATCCAGGATGATCTTGTTGACCAGCCGGACCACCGCCCCGCTTTCCTCGTCCACGGATGCGGCTTCTTCCTCGACTTCCAGGTCATCATCCTGGAGCTGGGAAAGGATGTCGTCAATAGAGGATTGCTGGGCTTTTTCCTGGGTAAAATGCTTGATAATATCCAGGATATCGTCTTTCATGGCAATGGCGAGCTTGACCTTTCTGCCGGGAAAAAGGCTCCGGATCTCGTCTAAGCGCTTTAAGTCATCCGGGTTGTCGATTGCAATGAGCACGTTGCCGTTCTCCGAGCGGATCGGCACCCACACATTTTTCTTCATGAACGGAACGTTGAGTCCTCTGAGCAGCTCCCCGGGAATGGGCAGGTCATTGCGGTATTCAACGTAAGGAATATCATAGTAGCGGCTCAGCGCTTCAAGAATCTCCTTTTGGGGGATTTTCAGATGCTCGATCAGGTGGGTCTCAATGGGCCTGTCTTTTTCCCGGGCCTCGGAGACCGCATTGTCGAGCTCCTTGCGGGTCATGATGTGGTTTTCCAGCAGATAATCAAACTTGCTCTTTTTGCTGGCCTCCATCTTCTTCTGCTTGTACAGGGCAATGCCCATGATCTTGGCCAGCTCGGAGATGTTTTCCTCTTCGGCTTCCGTAAACCGGCCGCCCCCGTTTCGGTTCATCAACTGGAGGGCACCGAGCATAAACGATTTGAACACAATGGGGGCAATCAGCACCTGTTTTGTCTGGAATCCGGTTTTGCGGTCCCAGGTGCTGTCAAAGCCCAGGGCCGGATCAATGTCAAAAAGCTCATTGGTGTCGTAAACATCCCGGATGTTGAGGATCTTCTGGTTGGCGGCACAGTAGCCGGCAATGCTGCTGTTATTGATCGGCAGCCGGATTTCGGATACTTCGTCTCCGGACTTGAAGCGGGATACCAGTTCCCGCCGGACCCCGTCCACGTAATATATGGTGATGCGCTGGGCCCCGACCAGGTCCACGATCTCATCTTTAATGTCAAGCAGGATTTCATCAAGGTTGGCGGCGGCATATATGGCGTTTGTAATTTCCTGCAAACGAGTGCGATAGGCGACTTCTGACTGGAGATGGTCAATGGTGCCCCGGGTGTCATCCGAGCTTATGGTCTTGGGATAAAGTGAATCCGATTCGGTCATAAAACTTCACCTGTACTTGCCGGCTTTCATATAAACAGGGCGAGGCCGTTTTATTCCCTGTTTTTTGTGATCTCATAAAAACGATATATTTTCTTGATCCCGCCGCCAAGCAGAATCACGGCGATCAGATAAAAACCGATGCGCAGAAAAATCTCAGTCGAGGCGGGATTTTTCATCTCGGCAATCTGCTCCATGACGGCCGAAACCCGGAAAAACAAGGCCAGGCCCATGATTGCCAGGGCCGCCCCCCAGATCAGCTGCAGCAAATCTTGACTTGAATACGGTTTCCGGTCCAAAATAGCCTTTCAATTCATCGCGATTTCATGTTTAATGGGGCTGTCGTCTCCTGTCTATATCCGTATTCTCAGGTTGTGTCAACATACACCAAAATTAACCAGCAGTTTCCGGTGAATAATGATCAGGTTGTTGTTATGCTGGTTCAGGCTTATCGGAAAAGAAACTTCATATATGCCGATTCCCACGGATTGAAAAATTAACCGGGAATTGCTGAAAATTAACCCGAAAAACAAAAACTGAAAGGAATTATGGATACAACAAGCCAGGAATCCGAACACAAACTTCAGGTGCGAAACCTGACCACCGACGATTACCGGGACGTCAAAGAGATCATGGACCTGGTATATCCCGACCAGATGGGCGCATGGGACCGCAGCGAATTTCACACCCTGATCCACCGTTTCCCGGAAGGCCAGATCTGCATCGAGGACAAGGGCAAGGTTATTGCCGCGGCCCTGAGCATCATTGTCAATGCAGATATGTATGAAGAAAAGCACTCCTATGAGGACGTGGTGAGCGATGGCCGATTAAACAAGCACGACCCGGACGGCGATGTCCTCTACGGCATTGATATTTTCGTCCATCCGGAATATCGCGGTCTTCGCCTGGGCAGGCGCCTGTATGACGCCAGAAAGGAGCTGTGCGAGGAACTCAACCTCAGGGGCATTATTTTCGGCGGCCGGATTCCCGGGTACAGCGAACATCACAAAGAGCTCACCCCCCAGCAGTATATCCAGAAGGTCAAGGACAACGAGATCTACGATCCGGTGCTCTCCTTTCAGCTGGCCAATGATTTTCACATCAAGAAGATTCTCAAGGACTATATCCCGCAAGACAGTCAATCGCACGCTTACGGGATTCTCATGGAATGGAACAACATTTACTATGAAAAAGGACGCAAGCTCTTCGGCGGCAGAAAAGCCTATCCGCGCGTGGGCGTGGTCCAGTGGCAGATGCGCCCGTTTGCCTCGTTTGACGACTTCATTCACCAGGCCGAGTTTTTCGTGGATGCCGTGGCCGGGTACAACTCGGATTTGATCCTGTTTCCGGAGCTTTTAAACGCCCCCCTGCTGGCCAACTTCAACCAGGAAAACCCGGCCGAGTCCATGCGCTCGCTGGCCGAGTACACCGAGCCGCTCCGGGAGTCCTTTCTCCAGATGGCCCTGGCCTACAACATCAACATCGTGGCCGGCAGCGTGCCGGAATACAGCGGAGACCACCTGTATAACGTATCCTACCTGTGCCGCAGAGACGGCACCTGGGATGCACAGTACAAGCTTCACATCACCTCGGATGAGTCCCTGTACTGGGGCCTGCGCGGCGGAAATGATCTGAAAATATTCAACACGGACATGGGCAAGATTGGCATCCTGATCTGCTATGACGTGGAATTTCCCGAACTTTCACGCTACCTGGTGGACAAGGGAATGAACATCCTGCTGGTGCCGTACTGGACCGATACCAAGAACGCCTATCTGCGCGTAAGAAGATGCGCCCAGGCCCGGGCCATTGAAAACGAATGCTACGTGGCGATATCCGGATCAGTGGGCAACCTGCCGCGGGTGGAAAACATGGATATCCAGTATTCACAGGCCGCGGTGTTCACGCCGTCGGATTTTGCCTTCCCGCATGACGCCATTGCCGCCGAGGCCACACCCAACACGGAAATGACCCTGATGGTGGACCTGGACCTGGACCTGCTCAAGGAACTGCGCCAGCAGGGCAGTGTGCGCAATCTGCATAGCCGGCGGCATGATCTTTACAAGATTTTGTGGAAATCCGAATCCACCGTGTAGGCGATATGCCCACAAGCCTGTCAGAAAGGCTTTCGGGCTTCCAGGTCTTTGAGCTGCGCATCAAATTCCGCCCGCCGGGCATCCGCATCTGCAGAGAGCTTTTCCAGGTCGGCAAACCCGGCATCAACCTTTTTCCGCAGTTCGTGGATCTGCCTGAAAAGCCGTGAAATCTCGGAGCCATCCCCGTTTCCGCTTGCGGCCTGGATTTGCCGGTTGAGGTCCTCGATTTCCGCCTCCCACTGGATAATGGCAGCCTCGGTTTGTTCGATCCGATCTTCAATCGGCTTTAAAACCCGGCCTTTTTCCGACACAATGGCCGAGCGCCGCCGCCTGAACTCCTTTTTGCTCATCTCCGGGACTGGCCTGTGGGCCCCGGGGGCGGACGGGCTGCGGGAGGCGTCATCGCCCTCCTCCCATCCAACATCCTCGAGAAAACGCTGATAGGTGCCGTCAAATACATCAATGCCGCCGCCCTGAAACACGACCAGGCGCTGGGCCAGCGCGTGAAGGAACATTTCGTTATGCGTGACCATCACCACGGCGCCGTCAAAATAATCAATGGCTGCAAGCAGGGCATCGCTGGATTCCATGTCAAAATGGTTGGTGGGCTCATCGAGCAGCAGGAAGTTGGCCGGCGTGGCCAGAAGCCGGCCCAGCATCACCCGGCATTTTTCCCCGCCGGAAAGCACCCGGATCTTTTTTAGCGCATCATCGCCTTCAAAAAGCATGGACCCGCAAATATTTCTGGCCCCCTGGCGCCCCATGTCCGGATTGGCGGCCAGCATTTCCTCTTCCACGGTGCGCTCATCCACCAGGGTCTGGATATTGGTCTGCTCAAACAGTCCGCTGACGCAGTTGGGATGATTTTCAATCCGCCCGGAAGTCGGCTGAAGATCGCCGGCCAGCAGCCGGAGCAGGGTGGTCTTGCCTGCCCCGTTTTTCCCGACAATACAGATGCGGTCCTGAGGACCGATGGTCATGGAAAAATCAGATATCAGGGGTTTGCCGCGGGCCTGGTCCCCGCTGCGGGCCGAATCATAGGAAAAGGAGACATTTTCCGCGCTCAACATGTACTTGCCGGAAAACGGGCAATTGTTAAACGAGAAATCCAGGGACTTGGCTTTTTGCAGCTTTTCCTTGCGCGTGAGCTTTTCCAGGGTTTTCACCCGGGACTGCACCAGGTTGGCCAGTCGGGCCTTGGCGCGAAACCGGCTGATAAAACGCTCGATCTCCTTTCTCCGGCGTTCATCCTTCTGCCGGGTCCTTTCGTAGACCTCTTCTTCCTGGGCGATCTGGCTGTAATACTTCCCAGTGTTGCCGGCGACTTTGCGCACGGTTTTCCTGTGAATACCGGCGATGTGGGTAACCACCTGGTCCATGAAACTGCGGTCATGGGTGATTAAAAACAGCTCCCCGGGCCAGTTGACCAAATAACGCCGTATCCAGCGGATGGAGGTAATGTCCAGGTAGTTGGTGGGCTCGTCGAGCAGCAGCATGTCCGGCTTGGATACCAGCACCTTGGCCAGGTTGAGGCGCACCTGGTAGCCGCCGGAAAATTCCGCCGGGGCGCGCTGCATGTCTGCAGGAGAAAAGCCCAGACCCGTAAGAATTTTTTCCACCTGCCAGTGTTCATCTGCGGAATCCGCCGGCAGTCCGCGCATGCCTTCGGCAAGAATCGTGGACTGGCAAAATTCCAGAACCTGGGAGACATGACCGATTCGGTAATTCTTCGGACAACTGATAATCCCGGCATCCGGGCTTTCCAGTCCGAGAATCATCCGGAAAAGCGTGGTCTTTCCGTGACCGTTTCGTCCGACAAGCCCGACGCGCTCCCGGGAGTTGATCTTGAAACTGACATCATCGAAAAGAACGTTCCCGCCGTAGCTCTTGGTTAATCCTTCAATGTTGATCATATACGGTGATTCCAAAAAGGAATTTCAATAGCAGGGCTTTGCCTCTGAGGGGGGATTGATGCAATACAATCTCGAAATCCGAATTTCGAATATCGCGCGAAGCATAGCTCAGGGATAACCAAATTCAAAACTCGAATTTCAAAGGTTTAAAACAAAAAAGAACCATGAGAATTTCATTTTTGAATGGGCCGCAATGGCTGTTTCGATTATTTGAATTTCGATGATTCGGATTTGTTTCGGATTTCGTGCTTCGAATTTCGGATTTCGGGCCTGAATATCCCTTCCTTCTGTACACAGCGACTGCCAAGTATTTACGATAATTCACTGCTCCGGTTTATCAATATCGAGCTTGCTGCATCGGTAGCGAAACGAGCGGAAGCTGATGCCGAGCAGCTCGGCGGCCTTATTCTTGTTGCCGCCTGAGCAGGAAAGCGCCTTTTCCAGGTAGGCGCGCTCGATTTCCGCCAGGATATTGTCCAGCGCCACCCCTTTGGCCACATCGTCGAGATCAAAGCGCCGGTTTTCAATGCCTTCAATCCATCTTCGCTTGTGGATCGAAAGCGAGAGATTGTCCGGCAGCAGGATATTGGTTGTGGACAGGGCCACACTGCGTTCAATAAGGTTTTCCAGCTCCCGGATATTGCCGGGAAAATCATACTTCTGCAGCAGATCCACGGCATAGGAGGAAATCTTGGTGATCTCCTTTCCGGCCTGCCTGGAGTATTTTTCCAAAAAGTGCTGGGCCAGTGCGCGCAGGTCCGCCTTGCGCTCGCGCAGGGGCGGGACCTTGATTTCCACCACATTGAGGCGGTAATAAAGATCCTCGCGGAAACGCCCGGAGATCACCTCGTCTTCGAGCTGTTTGTTGGTCGCGGCGATAATCCGGATATCCACGGAAATATCATCGTTGCCGCCCACGGGTTTAAATGTACGCTCCTGCACCACCCGCAGCAGCTTGACCTGCATCTGGGCGCTTAACTCCCCGACTTCGTCCATAAACACCGTGCCCTTGTCCGCGGCTTCAAACAGGCCCTTCTTGTCCTGGTTCGCCCCGGTGAAGGCGCCTTTCTTGTATCCGAAAAACTCGCTTTCCATGAGCGTTTCCGGAATACTGCCGCAGTTTATCACCACAAAAGGCTTGTCGTGCCGATCGCTCTGATTGTGAATTGCCTTTGCAATCAGCTCTTTGCCGGTGCCGCTTTCTCCGGTGATCATCACGCTGGTCTTGGTGGGCGCGACCTGCTCGATAATCGCGTAAATATGCTTCATCCGGGGACTGTTGCCCACCAGTAGGCCGAAGTGAAGGCTTTCCCGGAGCTCATCGTCAATGCGCTTTTTCTCATCGGAAAGCGTTTTTAATTCCAGGGCCTTGACGATGGTCCGCTTGAGCTCGTCATTGTTAAACGGCTTGGGCAAATAGTCATAGGCCCCTTCATTCATGGCCTCAACGGCGTTTTCCGCAGTAGCGTATGCGGAAATCATGATCACGACAGTATCCGGATTCACCTGCTTGGCCTTGCGCAAAACCTCCAGGCCGCTGATGTCTCCCAGCCGGATATCGCAGAGCGCAAGATCGTAGGTTTCCCGCTCCAGCATGGCATTGGCCTGTTTGCCGCTTTCCGCACATGCCACACGGTAGCCTTCCCTGCTGAGCATGATTTCAAGGAATTCGCGCATGCTCAATTCGTCGTCCACTATGAGTAGCTTGGGTTCTTCCGGCATAAGCGCTTGATGGTTGCTGCTATTTCTCTTCTGAAAGGTCAAAAACGATGGTGCCGTCAACAATTGTGTACATCGCGCGGCCCTTGAGGTCCCAGCCGTCAAAAGGCGTGTTGCGGCCCTTGGATTGCCCCTGGCTTGCGCGGTACGTGTATCGGGCTACAGGGTCAATAATCGTGACATCCGCCGGCTGGCCGGCAGACAGGCCGCAGGATTTATCAATGATGGCAGCCGGATTTTTCGACATGAGCCCGATGAGCTGCTCCAGGCTCAAAGCGCCGGCTTCCACCAGGCGCAGTCCCAGGGCCAACGATGTCTCCAGGCCAATAATCCCGTTTGCCGCAAGATCAAACTCCAGGTCTTTTTCAACTCTTGCGTGCGGCGCATGATCCGTGGCAATGGCATCAATGGTCCCGTCAGCCAGTCCCGCGATCACCGCTTCCAGGTCTGCTGCCGTACGAAGCGGTGGGTTCATCTTGGCCCGGGTATCGTAGGATTTTACCGCCTCCTCGGTCAGTGTAAAGTAGTGGGGAGCGGTTTCTGCGGTGACCTGCGTATTTCTGGCCTTGGCCGCACGAATGGCGGAAACCGATTCCCGGGTGCTTACATGTGCGATGTGAATCGGCGTGCCGGTGAGTTCACTCAAGGCAATATCGCGCATCACCATGACGCTTTCGGCTGCGTTGGGAATGCCGGGCAGCCCCATGCGGGTGGAGACAACACCCTCGTTCATCACGCCACCTGACAAGCTGAGTTCCTCGCAGTGGGAAATCACCTGAAGGCCGATGCCCCTGGCATATTCCATGGCCCGACGCATGAGCTGAGCATCTGAAACCGGCTTTCCGTCGTCGCTTACCGCCACGGCGCCGGCAGCCTTTAAATCCCCGAATTCCGCAAGTTGTTCTCCACACAGCCCGGCGCTGAGCGCACCCACGGGATACACCCGGGTTCCCCCACACCGGGCCGCCTGCTCGAGTATATACCGGGTGACGGCAGTCGAATCATTGACCGGCGATGTATTGGGCATGCAGCATACGGACGTAAATCCCCCGGCTGCAGCCGCACGGGTGCCGGTGTCTATGGTTTCCTTGTATTCCTGGCCGGGTTCGCGCAAATGCACGTGCATGTCCACGAGCCCGGGCACCACAAGCATCCCCCGGGCGTCAATGATGCGCTCGCCAGACTCGCCGGTCGTGCCGATCGGCGCTGTTTGGCCATCCGCCCCCAGGGGCACCACCTGCGCGACAATGCCGTCTTTTATCCATATGTCTGCCGGGCCGTCAAAAACCCCTGGATCGAGCACCCGGCCGCCTTTAATCTGCATCTGCATCACGCGTGCCTCCTGCCAGCAGGTAAAACAGGGCCATGCGAAGGGCCACCCCGTTTGTCACCTGGTCGAGGATCACGGAAAACGGCCCGTCGGCCACCTCGGGGGAGATTTCCACACCCCGGTTCAACGGCCCGGGATGCATGATCAGCGCATCGGGCTTGATCCGGATAAGGCGCTGATCGTTTAGCCCATACTGCTTGGCGTATTCGCGTTCCGTGGGAAACAGAAAACGCCGCATGCGTTCCTTTTGAATGCGCAGCATGATGATCACATCCGCGTCTGTCAAGGCCGCGTCCACGCTTGGGGCCACTTGCGCACCGAGATGCTCGATGCCCGGCGGGATCATGGTGGGCGGCCCTGCTACGCAAACGCTGGCACCCATCTTGGTAAACCCGACAATATTGGATCGGGCCACCCGGCTGTGGGAGATATCTCCGATGATCGCCACATTAAGCCCGGACAATCCGCCCTTTTTCTCTTTTACCGTCATCATGTCCAGCAGCGCCTGGGTGGGATGGGCATGCATGCCGTCGCCGGCATTGATGATCGAAGCATCCAGGGTGCGGGCCAGCAGATGGGGTGCGCCGGCCGAAGAATGGCGCATGACAATGATATCCGGTTTCATGGCCTGAAGATTGCTTGCGGTATCAAGCAGGGTCTCGCCTTTGACAATGCTGCTGGAGGCAGCGGCAATGGCAAGGCTGTCAGCGGAAAGCCGCTTTGCGGCAATATCAAAGGACACCCGGGTACGGGTGCTGGGTTCCATGAAAAACAGGACAATGGTCTGCCCCCGCAGCGTGGGCACCTTTTTGATCGGACGCTCCGAGATTTCCTTCAAGCCAAAGGCGGTTTCAAGGATGCGCTCGATTTCAGCGGGCGAAAGCAGTTCAATGTCCAGGATGTCCTTTTTTGTCCACTGCATCGGCAGACCCTTGATGTTAGTGCAGCACCTTTCCGATTCGGCCCCACCTGACCCCGAAGGCATCACTGTCCCAGGACCAGTAGATGATAAAGGCCTCCCCCTTAATGGCCTCTTCCCGGACAAAACCCCAGAAACGGCTGTCGTAGCTGTGGTCCCGGTTGTCTCCGAGAACGAAATACGCATCCGCCGGAACGGTGACCGGACCGAAATTGTCCCGCTTATTCACAGACCCTGAGAGCAGGTCTTTTTCCGTGTGCTTTATCGGGTAATTGTCTATCTGGCGGCCGTTTACGTATACCTTCTTGTCTTTGATTTCGACAGTGTCTCCGGGAGCCCCCACCACGCGCTTGATAAAATCCTTATCCGGTTCAACGGGATACTCAAACACGATGATATCCCCCTTTTCCGGCTCGCTCACGGGTATAATGACGGTATTTGTGACCGGCAGCCGGATCCCGTATATGAACTTGTTGACCAGAATATGGTCTCCGACCTGGAGGGTCGGTTCCATGGAACCGGACGGAATTTTAAATGCCTGAACCACAAACGCCCGTATAAAAAGCGCCAGAAGAACCGCGATCACGATGGCTTCGATATTTTCCCGAAGCCGGCCCTTGCCCTTTTTGCCGGTCTGCTCTGAGTTTTGTCGGGATTCTGCCTTTTTCTTCAATTTCAGCGATCAGATTGAATTTAACTTAAATTGTTCAGAATATCAACCGGCTTACTGCCCGTCAAGCAAGTCCCGGACATTCTCCAGCTTTGCCGTGACATTGTTTTGAATCCAGGATCCGTCCCACCACTCCACCGGGTTGACAAACACATCCTGGATGAACATGCCGAAATGCAAATGATCTCCGCCTGCCAAGCCCGTGCTGCCGGTATATCCGATCACATCGGACTGATTGACCATCTCGCCTTCTTCCACCAGGCTCCGGCTGAGGTGGGCATACACGGAAAACAGGCCGAAACCGTGATCAATGGTAACCACATTTCCGTATATGCCGGCCTGCCCGACAAATGCCACCCGGCCCGAGTTGGCTGCAGGCACTTGCGCCTGCCGGGTGGAGGCCAGGTCCACGCCCAGATGGACCTGCTTGTCAATGACTTTTCCGTTGTGAACATATGTCCGGCGGTCGGCAAAGGCCGCCTTTTTTGCGGAATTGGGCAGCCGCGTAAACGCGCCGGACCAGTGCATGCGGGTATCGGTTTTCCCTGCCGCGGAGAGAATGGTTTGGTTGTTTCTGGTCCGCAGTTTTTGATTGATAAACAGAAACTGCTTTACCGGATCGGCATCTTCGGGCATGCCGGAGGTGCCCTGGAACTCGGGCAGGATCTTTTCCAAAAACTGCTCGGATATGTTGAGCCGCTCGGCATCGAAGCGTCCCTTGCCGAGATGGTAATAAAATCCGCTGCGCGCGGAATTGCCGGCACGATCCACGGCCCGCACGTGCATATCCGCATCCGCCGGCTGATCATGACCGACCCCGAAAAACGATAGATACACATCCGGATCATCGAAATACCCGCTGTATCCCGGAAAGAAATGCCCGTCCACGGAAACGCCGTGCTTTTTGCACGCCTCGGAGAGCTTGTAAATGACCAGGCCGGAGCCGCCCTGCCGGACGTTGTGCTGGCTGGTGAGCACCTCTACCCGCGGCGGCACGGTATCAATGACCAGGTCTTTTTCCGTGTAGGCGCGGTTGCCGGAAAACCAGCTCCGCCAGGAATGGTCCCACACCGCCACGCGCAGCAATGC
Organism: Desulfobacterales bacterium; assembly: GCA_046537995.1. Taxonomy (GTDB): domain Bacteria; phylum Desulfobacterota; class Desulfobacteria; order Desulfobacterales; family Desulfosalsimonadaceae; genus Desulfosalsimonas. The sequence goes on along the minus strand of JBKHJS010000013.1, from coordinate 11,954 downwards.
CTCTCCGTCAGAAAACCCCAGATCGCCGGGCTTGACTTCCAGGGAAAAACTTTTTTTGCCGCCTTTTGTCAGGGCGTCGCCCGCCTCCCAGGTCTGCTCCTTGAGCACGGTTTCCTCTCCCTCCTGCATAAGGGCGATCCAGACCTTGCGAATCCCGCTGTCCGGATCTTCCACAGAGACCGGAATCCGTGCGTCAGCGGCAATGTATTCATCTTCCATTTCGACATTGATTACCGGCGGCTTGCCTTCAAACTTGACGATCAGCAGCCACACTGCCCCGGCAAGCACCACCAGGCACAATACGGCAAGCAATCCGTACTTAAAACGTTTTCCACTTCCGCTGTTTTTCGACCTCATGTGCTCCTGTTTCCTCATGTCATTTTTATTGAACCGTATCTTTAGCAGGTCGGCGATTTTGTGGCAAGGCCTTATTTTCGCATCTTGACTTTTGCAGACGTGCGGGGTAACAGGAGGCATGAATTTTGCCGCAAAGGCCCCGGGTTACTGCACTCAATCCCGATTCCGCCGGGTTAACAAAAACCGCGGCACAGATGGCAGACGCCGGCAAACAAGATATTCCGCATACGGTTTTAAAGCAACAGAAGAAAAGATTCAACCCGAAAAGGCGTGATTTCCGGTCTTTATGAAACGCTCAATTGAGGTGAAAGGAAGACAGCATTGGAACCGGTTTATATAAATCAAATACCAGTGGGCGGCAAAAGCCCGTTTGTCCTTGTGGCCGGACCGTGCGTAATTGAAAGCCGGGACGGGGTGATGCATATCGCCCGCAGTCTCAAGGAAATCACCGAACGCCTGGAAATTCCCTTTATTTTCAAGGCTTCCTATGACAAGGCGAACAGAACCTCGATTCGCTCGTTTCGCGGGCCGGGAGAAAAAAGCGGACTTGCGGTGCTGGCCGAAATCCGGCGTGAACTGGAGATCCCGGTGGTTTCGGACATACACCTGCCCGGGCAGGCTGCTGCCGCCGCAGAAGTGCTTGATGTCATCCAGATACCGGCGTTTCTGTGCCGCCAGACAGACCTGATTGTTGCGGCCGCGCGCACCGGCAAGCCCGTAAACATTAAAAAGGGCCAGTTCCTGGCGCCATGGGACATGGCCAACGCGGTTGAAAAGGCAAGAGATGCGGGCAGCACGCGGGTTCTTCTAACCGAGCGGGGCGCATCCTTCGGCTACAACAACCTGGTGGCGGATATGCGAAGCATCCCGATCATGCAGGAAACCGGATGCCCGGTCATATTTGACGCCACCCACAGCGTCCAGCTTCCGGGCGGGGCCGGCGGCGCATCTGCCGGACAGCGACAGTTCGCCCCGCTTCTGGCCAAGGCAGCCCTGGCCGCGGGTGCAGACGGCATATTTATCGAGGTGCACCCGGATCCGGACCAGGCCCTTTCCGACGGTCCAAACTCGATACACCTGGAAACCTTGGAACAGATGCTGATTCAATTCAAGGCGATTTACCAGGCGCAGGCGCAATTTTGACAATGACCGATTCCAGGCTGAAAAACATCACCCTGCTGATCCTTGACGTCGACGGGGTGTTAACCCCCGGCGAAATTACATATACGGGTGCGCACAGCGAATCCAAGACATTTCACGTCAAGGACGGTTTCGGCATCCGCATGTTAAGGAATGCCGGCCTCATGGTGGGCGTAATTACAGGCCGGCAGTCAGAAGCATTGGACCGCCGGGCTGCAGAGCTGAAACTCGACTTCTGTTATAGCGGGATCGGCGACAAGTCCGCGCTGCTGGCACCGATCCTGGAACAAAACGGACGCCGACCCGAAAATGCGGCCTTTATGGGAGACGATCTCCCGGATATTGCCATCATGAAAAGTGTCGGGCTCGGCATTGCCGTGGCAGACGCCCATCCGGAGGTCATCAAATCCGCAGATATTGTCACCCGGCAATGCGGCGGAAAAGGGGCGGTACGCGAAGTCTGCGAGCGCATCCTAAAGGCCAGGGGGCTCTGGGAGGAAATCCTTCAATCGTGGGTACAGGCGGCACTTTGAAATTACCCGGGGCGCGCAGGTACAAGCTGGTATTAACGCTTGTCATCATTATACTGGCTGTCCTGCTGGTGCTTGCATTTGTCCGCTTCCGGATGCAGACCCGTTCGGCGGAAAAAACGGATGCCCCGGAGAATTCGGCAGCCACCCTGTCGATAAACGGATTCCGGCATACAGCCACCCGTGAGGGAAGGACTTCCTGGATCCTGGAGGCGGCAACGGCAAGGCTGTATTCCGGCGAAAACCGGGCGACCCTGTCAGACGTGCAAATGCGGTTTTTCCCGGAGGACCGGGACGAGGTCCGCTTAACCGGTGAAAAGGGAAAGTTCAATACTCAGACCCGGAACATCTCAGTGAGCGGATCTGTGGTCTGCCGGTATTCCGGATACGTGCTGAATACCGAAAACTTGCATTATCAGCATGAGTCCAATATAATATATGCAGAATCAGAAATTTCGGTTGCCGGGCAAAACTCGCAATTTAAGGCCGATTCCGGTGAATTTGAAATTAACACCGGGACCCTGAGGTTAAATGGTAACGTGGAAGCACGGGTAAACCAAATTGACAAAGACTGAAGATATCATACCGCAGCAACGACCGGCAAACCGTCTTTCGGCGGCCGGCCTATGCCTGGTCTGCCTGGTGCTTTTTTTTGCCGCGCCTGCACAATCAGCAGGCATGTTCGCGCCCGGAGGCGGGGAAATCCATATCACGGCACAGCGGATGGTGATGCAATCCGACCGGAATATGGCCGAATTCATCGGCGAGGTCCATGCCACCCAAGCCGATACCACAGTTCGCTCCGAAAGCCTGAAAGTTTTTTACGAATCCGGGGCTGACTCGGATATGCAGGAAGGCGGCGTAAACCAAGAGGCCATCCGGCGGGTAATTGCCACGGGCAGCGTGATTATCGATTTTCAGGACAGCACCGCTTACTGTGAGAAGGCGGTATACACGGCAAAAGACGGAATGCTGGTGCTCACCGGCGATACCGCCCGACTTGAGGGCAGAGACAGCGTGATTACCGGCAGGGAAATCACCTTGAATCGAAACACCGGGGAAGTGGTTGTCAGCGGCGACAAAAACGGCCGGGTGGAAGCTGTTTTCCAATCCGATTCCGAACCAGACGGCGATACGGGCAGCCGGGACCGATCCAACGGTGCACAGAAATGACAAGACAACTGGGGCTCAAAGACCTGGTAAAAACCTACCACGGCAGAAAAGTTGTCGACAGTGTAAACCTCGAAGTCTCCGGCGGCGAGGTAGTCGGTCTGCTGGGACCCAACGGGGCGGGCAAAACCACAACGTTTTACATGACCGTGGGCATGATCCGGCCCGAGGCCGGCCAAGTAATACTCGATGACGAGGATATCACCGGTTTTCCCATGCACCTGCGGGCCAGAAAAGGGGTGGGCTATTTGCCCCAGGAAGCATCGGTCTTCAGGAAGCTCAGCGTGCGAAATAATCTCATGGCGATTCTCGAGACCCTTCCCCTGTCAAAGGCGGAACAAAACCGAAAAGCCGATGATCTGCTTGCAGAACTCGGCATCAAGCGGCTTTCCCAGCAGAAAGCCGGGCTTCTGTCCGGAGGCGAGCGCCGCCGGCTTGAAATCAGCCGGGCCCTGGCAACGGACCCGGCATTTATCCTTCTTGATGAGCCGTTTGCGGGTATCGATCCTCTTGCGGTAATTGACATCCAGAATATCATATCTCACCTGACCCGGCGGGGTATCGGCATACTGATCTCTGATCACAATGTGCGCGAAACCCTCGGCTCATGTGACAAGGCATATATCTTAAATAACGGGCAGGTTCTTGAGTCCGGCGATCCGGAAACCATCGCCGGGAGCCCGGCCGCCCGCGAAATTTATCTCGGCGAAAAGTTCAGGCTCTGAAATGGCGATTGAACTTCAACAAAATTTAAAACTCCAGCAGCAGCTGGTGATGACCCCGCAACTGCAGATGGCGATCAAGCTGCTGCAGTTATCCCGCGTGGAACTCGTGGAAACCATCAGAGAGGAGCTGGAAAACAATCCCACGCTGGAGGAGGAATCCGAGACCGCAGAAGCCCAGGAACAGACCGGGCAGGAAGAGGCACCGGAGGCCTCCGAGGCCGATGAGGCCAGGGAAGTCACGGTCGAGGAATCCTTTGAGGACCACTTGGACTGGCAGCAGTACATGAATGAGTACAGCTCCGCGGGCAAGGTCTACTTCGAGTCCGAAGAAAAGGAATCCCCCAATTACGAGGCATTTACCGCCAGCAAAACCACCCTGTTCGACCACCTGCGCTGGCAGTTGCTCATGACGCTTCCCACGGCTGAAGAAGAGATGATCGGCAGCCTTATTATCGGCAATCTGGACAGATTCGGGTACATGGACGTACCTGATGAAGAAATCGCGCGCATGGCGGAATCTTCCGTATCAAAGGTTCAGGAGGTCCTGGCGCTGATGCAGACCTTTGATCCGCCAGGCATATGCGCCCGGAACCTTGACGAATGTCTGTTGATCCAGGCCCGGCACCTTGGCATTGACGATCCGGTTGTCACGGCCATTATTCGGGATCACCTCAAGGATCTGGAAAACAAGCGTTACCAGGCCATTGCAAAAAGCCTGAAGACAGACATGGAAACCATTTCCGCGGCGGTTCACGCCATCCAGCAGCTCGATCCCCGGCCCGGGGCCAGGTACGGAGAAGAAGACCAGATTTACATCACACCGGACGTGTATGTATACCGGGAAGGCGACGATTATATCGTCCTGCTCAATGACGATGATATCCCGCAGCTTCACATCAACAGCTATTACAAGCAGGCGGTCAAAAAAGGCCAGCGCTTAAACAAGGATACCCGCTCCTATATCCGGGACCGGCTGCGATCTGCAGAATGGCTGATCAAAAGCATTCAGCAACGGCGGCGGACCATTTATAACGTGATGCAAAGCATCGTGAAATTCCAGCGGGACTTTTTCGACCGCGGCATTTCGCATCTCAAGCCCATGGTGCTGCGCGACGTGGCAGAAGACATCGAGATGCATGAATCCACGATCAGCCGCGTCACCACCAACAAGTACGTCCACACGCCCCACGGCATCTTCGAGCTGAAATTCTTCTTTAACAGCTCCATAAACCGTGATAATGGCCAGACCATCGCATCTGCCAGCGTTCAGGAGGAAATGCGAAACATCATTGCGCAGGAAAATCCCAGAAAGCCGTTTAGTGACAAGAAAATCGCAGAGCTTTTGTCAGCCTCTTCCGGCATCCGGATCGCCAGGCGGACGGTTGCCAAATACAGGGAAATGATGGGCATTCTTCCTTCGAGCAAACGCAAACAGCTATAAGGAGGCAGCAGTTTATGCAAACCACCGTTACGTTCAAGAACCTTGATACTTCGGATCATTTGAAATCCTACGTGAGCACCAAGCTTGACCGCCTGGACAAGCTGCTGGACAACCCGGCCGAGGCCCATGTTGTGCTCACCGTGGAAAAGATCCGCCACATCGCGGAAATCCGGTTGAAGGGAGACCGCTTGAATATTGTATGCCGGGAAAATTCCAGCGACATGTATTCATCCATTGACCTGGCCCTGGACAAGCTGGAAAAACAGCTCAAAAAGCAAAAGGCCAAGCTCAAAAGCCATCGGCAGGGCGGCGGACGGGGAGAAGAAAAAACCCCCCAGAACCCCGAACAGGCCGTATCCGAAGAAAATCCCGCCCCGCAGGTCGTGGTTCAGAATATCGAATATAAACCCATGGACGTGGATGAGGCCACAATGCAGATGGACCTGATATCCAACAACTTCCTGGTATTTCGAAACGCCCGGACCAACCAGATCAATGTCTTGTACCGGCGAAACGACGGAGATCTCGGACTGATCCAGCCGGTGAGCTGAAAAGACAACCTGATCCGCCGCTGGAGCGTCTTTGGCATGCGGACTTTAAAAAAGGCACCAATCCGATGAAAATACTCGATTACATCAATGAACAGACCGTGCTCACCGATCTGAATTCCGGAGACAAAAAAGGCGTGATCGATGAACTGGCCCAACCGGTCGCGGAACTGACCGGGCTTGACCACCGGGAAATCGTGCGCGTGCTCATCGAACGCGAACGCCTGGGCAGCACGGGCATCGGCGACGGCATTGCCATACCCCACGGAAAAATCAACGGACTGGAGTCTCTTGTACTCGGATTCGGCCTGAGCCGCAAAGGCGTCAGCTTTGATGCACTCGACGGCAAACCCACCCATATCTTCTTTCTGCTGCTGAGTCCGGACAATTCCACGGGTATTCACCTGCGGATCCTGGCAAGGATCTCCAAGCTGCTCAAGGAAGCCTCCTTTAAAGAAAAGCTGATGCAGGCAAAAGCCCCGGCTGATATCATCAGCACCATCGGCGAGGTGGATGAGGATTTCTGATGCACCGGCATAAAATCATCATCATCACCGGCCTGTCCGGATCGGGTAAAAGTGTTGCGCTGGCCGCCCTTGAAGATACAGGCTTCTACTGCGTGGACAACATGCCGGTCACCCTGCTGCCCAAGTTCATGGAGCTGCCGCTGCAGGATGAGCCGGAAATCGCCGGACTTGCATTTGTCATGGACATGCGGGAAAAGGGCTTTTTGTCCGCTTTTCCCGAGATATTCCAGGAGCTCCGCCGGAAAGGCTTCAACATCGAGGTCCTGTTTTTGGAAGCCGACGAGACCATAATCCTGAGACGTTACAGCCAGACCCGTCGGCATCACCCGCTTTCCCAGGACCGGAGTCTGCAGGAAGGCATTCGCGCCGAAATCAAACAAATGTCACCGATCCGGGAACTGGCAGACCGGATCATTGACACCTCCAAATACAACGTACATGATCTCAAATCCGTGATTTCCAACCTGATCGAACACGTGGTCCAGGCAAGGCCCATGCGCGTCAACGTTTTATCCTTCGGATTCAAGCACGGCACCCCGCATGAGGCGGACCTGATCATGGATGTGCGGTTTACCGCCAACCCGTTTTTTATTTCCGAGTTAAAACCCCTGGACGGCCGGAACCAGTCCGTGCGCAATTTTGTGCTCAACAACACCACGACCCGGACGTTCATGGAAAAATTTCATGATTTGGTTGACTTTTTACTGCCACTTTACGAAAAGGAGGGCAAAGCATACCTGACGATCGCAGTGGGATGCACCGGCGGCCAGCATCGCTCCGTGGCCATTTCAGAGGCGCTGTACGAATATTTAAACAAACCGGGCCGCCCCGTACGGTTGACGCACCGGGATGTGGACATTAAAAACGGAATCTGAGGAATTAATATGGTCGGCATTGTTATTGTCACACACGGACAACTCGGTGAAACACTCATAGAAACCGCCGCTGCAATTTTTGACGAAAGGCCCGAGGCGGTGACTTCGGTTTCCATTGACTTGTCCCAGGATGTGAATAAACTTAGAAGTAAGATCCAGAAAGCAATTAACTCGGTAAACCAGAACGACGGCATCATCATCCTGACCGATATGTTCGGCGGCACGCCTTCGAACCTGAGCTACTCGTTTCTGGAAGAAGGCAGCATCGAAGTGATCTCCGGGGTAAACCTGCCGGTGCTGATCAAGGCCGCCAATCATCGAAACCGGGAATCGGACCTGCCCGTTCTGGTAAAAACCATCGAGGAATACGGCAAAAAAAGCATTTCCCTGGCCAGCGACATTTTAAAGGGCAACAAGCGGGGGTAACGGGTTTTACGCATCATCGAATCAATACGAAGCAAGGATACAAGGAGGTAGAAAAATGGCGATCAAACTCGGCATCAACGGGATGGGCAGAATCGGAAGGCTCGTGTTCCGGGCGGCACTGAACCGCTCAGACATTGAGGTAACAGCGGTAAACGATATCATGGATACCAAGACCCTGGCCCACCTGCTGACATACGACTCTGTACACGGCCGCATGGATGCGGAAATCGAGCCCAGGGAAAACGCCATCGTGGTCAACGGCAAGACCGTCCAGGTTTCTGCGGAAAAGGATCCGGCCAACCTGAAATGGAAGGAACACGGCGCGGACATCGTGGCCGAATGCACGGGGCTGTTCCGGGACCGCGACAGCGCGGCCAAGCATCTTTCCGCCGGCGCCCGGAAAGTCATCATCTCCGCACCGGCCAAGGGGCCGGATATGACCATTGTCATGGGCGTCAACGATGATACCTATGACAACGCCGAACATCACATCATATCCAACGCCTCCTGCACCACCAACTGCCTGGCACCGGTGGCAAAGGTGCTTCATGAAAAATTCGGCATCATCACCGGCCTGATGACCACCATACATTCCTATACAAGCGATCAGCGCCTGCTGGATGCGCCTCACAAGGATTTAAGACGCGCCCGTTCGGCGGCCATGTCCATGATTCCGACCACCACCGGCGCGGCCAAGGCCGTGGGGCTGGTCCTGCCGGATCTTAACGGCAAGCTGAACGGCATGGCCATCCGGGTGCCGACACCCAATGTATCGCTCGTGGACCTGACCGCCACCTTGAAACAGCCTGCCTCGGCCGATGCGGTCAATGACGCGCTCAAGGCCGCCGCTCAGGGTCCGCTTGCCGGCATTCTGGGATTCAGCCAGGAACCCCTTGTATCCGGAGACTTCAACGGAAACAAGCTGTCTTCCATCGTGGATGCGGAAAACACCTACGTTATCGAAAACATGGTCAAGATTCTTGCCTGGTATGACAATGAAACCGGGTATTCCGAAAGAGTGGTCGATGTTGCGGAAATGATCGGAAAGCAGCTCTAGTTCGAGGAGGTTTTCATGACAACCCGAAGACCCATGATTGCCGGAAACTGGAAGATGTATAAAACCTGCCCCGAGGCAGCGGACACTGCCGGCGAGCTGGTGCAGAAAGTCTCGGATGCAGCCGGGGTTGATATCATGATCGCCCCGCCTGCCATGGCCCTGACAACGGTCTCCCGGATTATCCGGGACACGCCCGTGGACCTGGGCGCCCAGAACCTGTTCTGGGAAGATGAAGGGGCTTATACCGGGGAAGTTTCCGGTCCCATGCTGGTATCAGCCGGATGCAGGTACGTGATTATCGGTCATTCCGAGCGCCGGCAGTATTTCGGGGAGACTGATGAGACTGTTAACAGGAAAATCAAGGCCGCGCTGAGCGCGAGCCTGATTCCCGTCATCTGCGTGGGAGAAACGGAATCCGAGCGGGATGCGGATAAAACGTTTTCCATACTTGACAAACAGATAGAAAACGGGTTAGAAGGGCTAACTGCGGATGCGTTCAAACCTGCACTTATCGCTTATGAACCGGTTTGGGCCATCGGCACGGGCAGAACCGCCAGTGCGGAGCAGGCTCAGGAAGTCCATGCCCGGCTCCGGTCGTTTCTGGAAAAACGCTTTGGCGCGCAAACCGCCGAGGCCACCCGGATTCTGTACGGCGGCAGCGTCAAGCCGGGGAACGTCTCGGAGTTGATGGCACTGCCCGATATCGATGGGGCGCTGGTCGGCGGGGCCAGCCTGAAACCCGACACATTTTCTGAAATTATACATTATAAGTCTGCGTCATAATGCATGTACTGATTATTCTCATTCACCTGATCGTTTGTTTCGCGCTGATCGCCATTGTGTTGCTTCAGACCGGCAAGGGCGCGTCCATGGGCGCCATGTTCGGCGGTGCGGGCAACCAGACGCTTTTCGGCCAGACCGGGGCTTCCTCCTTTCTGGGCAAAGCCACCACTGTGGCAGCCGTCGTATTCATGCTGACATCCCTGTCCCTGGCGATTATCTCCAAAAGCGGGGACAAATCCGTGATCGGCGACATGAAACCGGCTGCCGAACAAAGCCAGGAGGTACCGATCGGCGGCCAAAGCCCGGATATGCCGGCTGAGCAGCAGGGTGAGTCTCAGCAGGCCCCCTCGCCTGCCGATGAAAACACCGAGTAACCAGTGCAAGGCGTCTGTTGCGGCGATAAAAGCGTTTTCGTGCCGAAGTGGTGGAATTTGGTAGACACGCTATCTTGAGGGGGTAGTGGGCACCGCCCGTGCCGGTTCAAATCCGGCCTTCGGCACCATAAATTATCCATAATTTTAGGGGATTGTCCAGCCGGATGATCCCCTGTTTTGTTGACACGCTCCGGAATAACGCCTTCTGCGGCTTCGTGATAACCCAAGCCTGACCACATCCCGGCCAAATTTTCCGAGATCAGCGGAAACGGTTATACTGATATGAGTAACTGATAACTACCGGAAACTTCTTCAATCCCTTTCATTGGTACTTGATTTATATTTGGCAGGTACGCTATCTTGAAGGGTCGTGGGCACCGCCCGTGCGGGTTCAAATCCGACCTCCTGAAAATTTCCTGAATTTTGAAAATCAGGTTTGGGTGTTAGCGAAACAACATTAGCTTAAAAAAATTAATTGATTTATAAGCATTCATTGACACTTTCCAAAACATTACTATTATAAGTGTAATTTATGGAAACGTATTAATCTTTATGTCTTTTATTCACAACAAGGATAATGGGGGTGAGCCATGGCACAAAGACAGCACAAGCCCAGCTTTGACGCAATGATCAGGTTCTTTATGCAGAAATATGATATCGCCACCAAAAAAGATATCAATCGTCTTGAACGCAAAATTGATGAGCTGAAAAAAAGCCTGCCAAAGAAGTCTGCGCCCAAAAAATCTGTCGCCAGAACAACAAAGGGCAAATCAGCAGCTGAAGTGGTGCTCAATGTAATCAAGGATATCGGCAATGGCGCCAGCTTCGCTGATATCAAGGCCCGGACCGATTATGACGATAAGAAACTGAGAAATATTGTGTTCCGGTTAAATAAAGAGGGCAAAATCAAGCGGAAGAAGCGGGGTGTATACGTGGCTGTGTAAATTGCAAAAGTCAATACCTCCCCGGACAATTTGTCCTTCCGGGCCCGTAAAACTTAAGCTGTTTCCATGACAAATTCGTGATTGGACTTTTTGCTTAGTTCACCGGGGAAGTCATACTACTTTCTTTTGCAAGGCGGGTGCCAGGATTCGCCCAAAACGGGCAGTTAAAACGTTTTTGCTTTCGGGTTTTCCAAAAAACAATAAGGGTCCTTTTCATTGAAGATGTCAAGGCCGTATCCATAGCTTACTGCAAGGCATCCACCGCAGACCGGGCGGACCGGGCATTTGTTGCAGGCGCTCGAACCGCCCCTGTATTTTCCGGCATAAAAGCCGTGGTATAGATCGTTTAATGACTGCTCGTAAATATTGCCGATCCACGAAGGAAATTTCCTGCAGGCATGCACTTCTCCGTCAGGCAGCACTGATACGAAGTTAAATGCCGCTCCGCAGCCGTGGCCTGTGCAGCCCCCGCCCACCGGAATATCTTTTTGCCATCTCAGCAGGTTAAACAGGTTGTCCTTATAAGCCATAACGGGATTGGACTTTGCTGCTTCCATGTACGCGCACAGAAAACCCGGAAACGATTCCGGAGCGGCGGCCGAGAGCTGAGCCCCCTGCCCCACGCTTGCCAGGCGGTTGAAAGTGAACAACTCGGCATGTGTCTTTAAAGATTGCGACAGTTTCAAAACCTGGTCCATATTGTGCCGGGTCAGGGTGAGCATCACCATGCGACAGACCCCGAGATTACCAAGTTGTTTCAGAAAATCCATCGTACGATCATAGTGTCGCGGGCCACGGATGTAATCGTTGTGGGCTTTGGTTCCTTCGAGGCTGACCTGGTAGAATCCGGGTTTCTGCACCGCCATTATTTTATCAATCCGCCGGCTGGGCATGGGATTGCCGAGAACCGCGGTCATGAAACCACGGTCTGCAGCATTCATCCCTGAGAAGTCTGTATCAGCACATCGGTATCCACAAAACCCAGGGAGGCCCGCTTGGCAGGTATGACCCCCACGGTGCTTTTGCCGGCACCCGGCATGCCGATTAACACGAAATT
>JBKHJS010000086.1:0-9766 GCA_046537995.1 Desulfobacterales bacterium | reverse complement strand
ATGGCCCGGCTGATATCCATCAGGGCCTTGATGTATTTGTCCGTGCTGACTGTGCTTTTTTGATCCATTTTGTGGAAGTTTTAAGTGTTAAGTTTTAAGTGTTTAAGTAAAATCAGTAACTTATCATTTTATTGCCTGGCGGTTATAAAGGTTTCAGGACTTCCACGGAAGTCCTTTTTCGCACCGCCGATCAGCCAAGGCGCTTACGGATTTCCTGCAGAATCGTATAATACTTCGGGGCGGTTTTTTCAACCGGGTTTTGCGATCCGGAAGCAGGAACGGCCGGGCTACAGGTGCTTGACGTGTTCGTAAATTCCCGGATGGGTGCAGACCTCATAATATTTCTTTTCGGTTATGCGAATGGTATGAAAATCGGTTGGCGATACCTCCGGGATAACGGCTTCCCGGATCACCAGGCGCTGATAATTGCCCGAAAGCGTGGGAAATTTTCCCGTGTATCCGACAAAGTGATCGACGCCCAATTTGGGAATCGGGCCTTCAAACCGTTTCATATGGATTTCCCTGGCCAGCTTGGCCAGGGCATCGGGCGCCAGCTCGATGCCCATGACATTGTAGCGCAGAATCGGGCCTGCGTTTTTTTCCAGCAGCGTCTTCCCATGAATTCCGGAGGTGTCGAGCTGGTAGAGGTACACGTTAAACGGCGGACCGGTGATTTGAAACCGTTTTCGCAGCTCATGGTTGCATCCGGAAAGAAGGTCTGCCTCGTTGATGGAATGCGAGATCATGATCCGGTTGTCATTGTCATAAAAGAAAGTGGGCGCGCCTTTTGAAAAGCTCACGCCGATGCCCAGGTCGAGCCGCGGCAGTCCCTTTTTGATATTACGCTGGTTATATCGCTGCACCACCATGAGCATGTTAATGGAAAGTCCGCACGCTCGGGCCACGCCGTACCATTTCTCGGGCATGCCTTCATGCTCGAAAATGGCCATTATTGCGGCATCGCCTTCAATGAAGATTTTTTGTGCCCCGTAGGTCGGCAGCAGGTTGTTGATCGGGTCGAAAAAGTTGAGCGCAAAATTGGAGGCGGGATTTAAGCCCTTGGCTTTCATGTGATCGATAATTTCCGTGGATCCGCGCACATCCGCCTTGATAACCGCGTGGTTGATGATGGTCTGTTTGCCGGTGTCGTGTTCCCTCGGGAACATGAATTCATATAAGGTGTTGTTTTCCCGGGAGAGCCGGGCAGTTTTTTCGTCCTCGATCAGGTTGATGGAGTCCGCCTTCTCATTAATATTGTAATAATTGTTCAGGTCGCGGTGGTATAGGGCAAAGTCCTTTAAAAATCGGACAATCCGGGCCCTTTTTTGCTCCCGGGATACGTGCACAAGGCGCCGGGTCTGTTTCAGGCGGACCAGGGAAACCGACTTGCCGGTGTATTTCCTGAAGCGCTTGATCTTGCGGATGATGTTTTTTCTGGCCTTGGGTGCCACCAGGTACTGGAGCAGCTCCTGCGGAGAAAGCGGCGGGCAGTAATTTTGTATGATCCTGGGCACTTCATAAGCCGCCACGATACATTCCAGCATTTGTTCATGTCGGAATTCCCGGTATATCATGTCAAGCATTTGCTTTTGAAAGCGGATCCTTGATTTGAGGGTATTGATCCGATCGGGATCCGGTTTCTTCTTTTTTTTCTCACGGCCGAGCAGATCGCGGGTCTCAAACAGGTTGAACAGGAGATTGATGTTTTCCGCACTCTTGATGATCCCGTCGGGTTCGTGCTTTTGATCAACCGCGGAGAAAAAGTTGCACAGAATCGTGATCAGGCTGTGATAGTTCAGCGGGTCTTCCAGCCGGTAGCCCAAGAGTACGTAGTTGGTCATCATGAAAAAATCATCCGGCCGGCTGGGTGCATGAAGCAGGGGGTTTGCAAGCAGTTCCTCGGCCAGCAGGCAATCCTGCCCGAAATTCAGGGTGCGCAGCTCGTTTAAGCCTGCGCGTGCCTCCAGGAAGTAGTCGAAAAGCTCGGCACCGGCATGCTGGATGATCTGGCTGCGACTCTGGATGATGTTGAAGACTTCTTCGCGCAGCCGGAGATGGTGCTCGACCCGATAGGTGACCTCGTGTCTGCGGATAACGCTTTTAAAGTGCTGGATCGCGGCATCGTACTGGCGCTGCATTTCCGTCATGAGCCACTTGACCATCGATATCTGGGCCAGGTAATCGATCTGTACCTGGGCTGCGGATTTGGCCTGGTTAATGGCATCGGTCATGACCTCGGTGCAGGCGGCCTTAAAGTGTTCGGTTTCCTGGTACCAGTTGAGATTCTGACGGGTCTGAAGCGGGCCGGAAATATTGGCGTGTTTCAGGATCAACTGGAATATGAAGTCGCCCGTGATACGGCAGAATTGCGGGCTGATGCGCACGTCATATCGGAGATTGTCCACCCCCAGCAACAGGCGGTTAATGGGGATATCCGCAGAATACGGCGTAATCTCGATATCGGGGGGAAAAGAAGGTTTGTAGGCCCTTTTTGTCATGTACCTCCGCGTGCGCCGGTGCCGGGATTTTAGTAGGAGCGGCTTTTGTCGGGGAAAGTGCCGTTTTGAACTTCATCGAGATAGTTGCGCAGGCCCGCGGTGGCGTTTTCCCTGAGTTGGGCGTATTGCTTGACGAATTTCGGCACGTGGCCGCTGCTGATGCCCAGCATGTCGTGGCATACCAGGATTTGGCCGTCGCAGGGCAGTCCGGCCCCGATGCCGATGGTGGGGATGGTCAGGTTCTGCGTGATGTCTTCGGAGATATCCGCGGGTATGCCCTCGAGCACCACGGCGAAAGCGCCCGCGGACTCCACCTGCTTGGCGTCTTCCATGAGCCGGTCGTGATCCCGCTGGACCCGGAAACCGCCGAACTGGTGCACAGATTGCGGAGTCAGTCCGATATGGGCGAGCACTGGAATGCCCACTTCTGTCATGGCATGGATTTTATCCGCCACCGCGGCACCGCCCTCGAGTTTGACAGCGGCCGCATTGGATTCCTTTAAAAACCGCCCGGCATTGGACAGTGCCTCGGGCAGGGAGACCTGGTAGGACATAAACGGCATATCCCCGATGACCATGGCAGTCTTTGCGGCTTTGGCAACCATACGTGTATGGTAGATCATCTCATCCATTGTCACGCCGAGCGTGGTGGCCTCCCCCTGCACCACCATGCCCAGGGAATCGCCCACCAGCAAGACATGGATGCCGGCTTCATCCGCCATCTGCGCAAAGGGAAAGTCGTATGCGGTCAGGGCGGCGATTTTTTTGCCCTGCTTTTTCATCTCCATCAATGTTCTTACCGTCACTGAACTGGCCATGGGAGTTCTCCTTGTTTTGGCGTCCCGGCTTGGACACACGCCGATGCCGCTGTTGATCGTTTATAACATTTTATATTTACAATTACTTTTTATATACCCTGCACGCTGAATGTCAAGATGAACATATTTATTGACAATTTCGGCCGAGTTTCCATATATATACAAGATTATACGCAAGCCGTCAAAATAAGCCTGTTTTCAGGCACAAATATGATTTTATAATAATAATCATGGCAGGTTATTGCAGACCGGCAATTGCCTGTGACTTCTTGTTGAATTTATCAAGTAACGGCGAACCATGATACAGCTTGTCAGGGGTTTTAAAGACATTCTGCCGCCGGAAACATCCGTGTGGCAATATATTGAGAACACGGCAAAAACGCATTTCGAGAATTTCGGATTCAGGGAAATGCGGCCGCCGGTGCTCGAACAGGCCGCCCTTTTCCGGCGCAGTATCGGCGAGCATACCGATATCGTTGAAAAGGAAATGTATACGTTTGAAGGCAGCAGAGGCAAGCTTTTGACCCTGCGGCCCGAGGCGACCGCCTCCGTGGTCCGGGCCTATATCCAGCACAAGCTGTATGCCGTCGATCCGGTGGCCAAGTTTTATACCATCGGCCCCATGTTTCGCAGGGAGCGCCCCCAGAAGGGACGCTACAGGCAGTTCCAGCAGATCAACGCGGAAGTTTTCGGGGTGGATTCGCCCTATCTGGACGCCCAGCTCATCTTTATGCTCATGACCTTTTTTGCCCGGCTGTCGGTCTCCGGGCTGCAGGTGCACTTAAATTCCCTGGGATGCCCGCAGTGCCGGCCGGCTTTTAAGGAAAGCCTCTCGGAGATGCTTTCGGCGCAGTCCGATAAGCTGTGCGCGGACTGCATCCGGCGGCTGGAGAAAAACCCCCTGCGCGTGCTGGACTGCAAGGTTCCCGGGTGCCGGGAGGTCGTTGCAGAAGCGCCTTCCATGCTCGATTTTCTGTGCCGGTCCTGCCAGGTGCATTTTGACGCGGTAAAGTCCGCCTTGGAGGCCATGGGGGTTGGCTATGAAATTGATCCCCGGCTGGTGCGGGGCCTGGATTATTACACGCGTACGGCCTTTGAAATCCAGACCGCAGAGCTTGGTGCGCAGAACGCAGTTGCCGGCGGCGGCAGATATGACAACCTTGTGGAAATGCTCGGCGGGCCCAGTCAGCCGGCCATCGGGTTTGCCGTCGGGCTGGACCGCCTGGTGGATCTGGTTATGGCGAAATCCCCGCCCGCCGAGCGGGGTCCGGAAGTATTTTTTGTGCCAATGGGCGCGGCCGCCATGGAAATGACCGCACATTTGGCCTCGCACTTGGCGGATGCGGGGGTGAGAACCGAGGCCGACTTTTCCGGCCGCAGCCTAAAGGCGCTGATGCGCCGGGCCGACCGCATGGGCGCGCAAAACGTCCTGATGATCGGAGACCAGGAAATCGCCGAGCGTGCAGCGCTCCTGCGCAACATGAAGACCCGGGACCAGCTGCGGGTGCCCCTGGACGCGCTGGTGGAAACCGTAAAGGCGCATCTGGAAAAATAGAACAGGATTTGACAGCTACCGGGCAGAATTCAAAGAATTGATCGAAAACAAGGAGTATGACAGTTGACCGACACGTTGGGAGACATGCGGCGGACGCACCACTGCAATGCGCTGGGTGCAGGTGATACAGGATCGGAAGTGGTGCTCATGGGATGGGTGCAGCGGCGCCGGGACCATGGCGGCGTGATATTCGTGGACCTGCGGGACCGGGAAGGGATGACCCAGGTGGTATTTAATCCGGACCGGGAGCCTGCTGTTCACCGCAAGGCCCACGGGATTCGAAACGAGTACGTGCTGGGTGTGCGGGGCGTGGTGGAAAGGCGCCCCGAGGGCATGACCAATCCGGAACTTGCCACCGGCGAGATCGAGGTCATGGTTTCCGAGTTAAAGGTTTTAAACAAGGCCAGAACACCGCCCTTTATGATTGAAAACAAGGTCGAGGTCAACGAGAATACCCGGCTTCAAAGCCGCCATATTGATCTTCGCCGGCCCGTTTTGCAGCGCAACCTCATGATGCGCCACAAGGCGGCCGCGGCAGCGCGGGCGTTTTTAAACGATCAGGGCTTCCTCGACATTGAAACCCCGTTTTTAACCCGCAGCACCCCGGAAGGGGCCCGGGATTACCTGGTGCCCAGCCGCCTGAATCCGGGTTCGTTTTATGCGCTTCCCCAGTCCCCGCAGCTTTTCAAGCAGCTTTTGATGATTTCCGGTTTTGAGCGCTATTACCAGATCGTGCGCTGCTTCCGGGACGAGGACCTGCGGGCCGACCGGCAGCCGGAGTTTACCCAGATCGATATCGAGATGTCGTTTGCCGGCGAGGATGATGTCATGTACGTGGCCGAGGGGCTGATCGCGGCAATCTTCCGGAACGTCCTGGAAATGGAGGTCAAAACGCCCTTTGACCGGATGACCTACCATGACGCCCTGTCGCGCTACGGCCTGGACCGGCCGGATACCCGCTTTGGCCTGGAGCTCTGCGATATTTCCGATATCGTGGCGGAATCCGGGTTTAACGTGTTTGCCGGCGCGGTAAAAAAGGGGGGTATTGTCAAGGCGCTCAATGCCAAGGGGTGCGCGGATTTTTTTACCCGCAAGGAGATCGACGATTTCACCGAGTTTGTCTCGGTCTACCGCGCCAAGGGCCTGGCCTGGATCCGGGTCAAGGAAAACGAGTGGCAGTCCCCGATTACCAAGTTTTTCACCGAGGCCGAAAAAACGGCCATGACCGAACGTCTGGACATGGAGCCCGGGGACCTGGTGTTTTTCGGGGCGGATCAGTCCGCGGTTGTCAATGAGGCGCTCGGGCATCTGCGCATCCATCTGGCCAGAAAATTGGGGCTGATCGATGAGAGCATCTATCGTTTTGTATGGATAACGGATTTTCCGATGCTGGAGTACGATGAGGCGGAAAAGCGCTACCAGGCCCTGCATCATCCCTTTACTGCGCCGGCGGAAGCCGATATGGACAAGCTGGAAACCGATCCCCTGTCCGTGCGCTCCCGCGCGTATGACCTGGTGTTAAACGGCTCGGAAATCGGCGGCGGCAGCATCCGCATCCACCAAAAGGACCTGCAGGTCCGGGTGCTCGAGGCCCTGGGCATGAATCGCGAGGAATACGAGGAAAAGTTCGGCTTTCTGATCTCGGCGCTCGATTCGGGCGCGCCTCCGCACGGCGGCATTGCATTCGGTTTTGACCGCCTGATGACGGTTCTGTGCGGCAGCCAGTCCATCCGGGAGGTGATCGCCTTTCCCAAGACCCAGAAGGGCGCCTGTTTGATGACAGACGCGCCGGCCGGGGCAAGCCGGATCCAGCTCGAGGAGCTGGGCCTGAAAGTCGCCCGGCCGAAATGACGTTGACAATTTTGCTTGACATTTTTAGCATGGAATATTAAATAAGCATCCTTGTTGTTCCCCAGTAGCTCAGTCGGCAGAGCAGGTGGCTGTTAACCACCGCGTCCGTGGTTCGAGTCCGCGCTGGGGAGCCAAAACAATCCGGGCCCGTATCCGCCATGTGCGGATACGGGCCTTTTTTGTGTGAGTGCAAAACAGCATTGATTTTTTATTCAAACCTTTAAAATCGTATGAAAACAAAAAGTTTAAAAATTTGAAACGCTAAGTTTAGGTCAAGATGAGCACTTCCGAGGACATTTACCTTTGCCAGGTCAGCCAAACCGTGTCATGCGGGGCCTGCTGCGGGCTCTACAATCTGGCAGATCCTTCCCGGCAGGGCATCTGCAGCCTGCTTGAAAGCCGCACCGCGGCATTTGCCCGGGTGCCCCGCGAGATGGCGGCGGTTCTTGATTTCGGCCAAAGGGAAACAGAGGCGCTTAAAAGCGCGGTGCCCATGCCGGAATTCCACCACTGCCCGTATCTCGGCTTTATCGGGCGGGGCAAAACCCGGGTGGGGTGCCTGCTCCATCCGCTGGCGGAAAATAACAACGGCATTGATTTGCGGGGCCTGAGCCATTACGGATCCATGACCTGCCAAGTGTATTTCTGCCCCACCCACCGCCGGATTGCTTTGGATTTCAAACAGATCCTCCGGTCCGTGATCGACGACTGGTACCTGTTCGGCCTGGTCATCCAGGAAGCGGATCTGCTGGAGGCCTTCTATAATGAAATTACCCGCCGCTGTCAAAGCAGCAGCCTTGATCCACAGGCTGCATTCCGTCCGCATGCCCGAAAGCTGTGGGCCCGCTTGTTTGATCTTAAAATCAGTTGGCCGTATACTGCAGACAACCGTCCGCTGGTAAATTATTTTTTCAATGACGGGCTGTATCCAAAGCCGCAGGTGGATTATTCGGCCGCGGGCAGCACAGGCTCAAGGTATGATGCTATATTCCGGGAGCTGCACTCGTTATTTGCTTCAGAAGCCGAGCTGCTGGCAGCGGAACAACTTCTGGACGGGCTTTTTGCGGAACTCGCCGGCACTGTCTGCGGGTAAAATGCGTATCCGGATCCCGAATGCAGAGATCCGGGAATTCTTTGCCTGCCCGGCGCATAATGGTAACTTTGAATAATGCGGGCATATTATCCGAAAAACAAGGAGGTGCGGGCCTATGACCACAAAAAAGGATTTTCATGGGGCAACCGTGGAATGGGTGCAGGGCGATATTGCAAACCAGCCTGACATGGACGCCGTGGTTAATGCCGCCAATGCCGAGCTTCGGATCGGGGGCGGCGTGGCCGGAGCCATCCATTTCAGGCGAACGTGGCAAATCTGCCGGGCTTGGCTTGCATCCGGACTCGGGGTGCGCTAAGATGACAAGAAATCAAGAAATTTCATGAAACCCATCGGCCTGGATCCGCCATGGAAAATATATGGATCATCGGCGCCGGCAGGTTCGGGAAAATTGCCATGGAAAGGCTGGCTGCGCAAAAAAGTGACCGGTCGTTTCTTGTGGTGGATACCAATGCCGGGCATCTTCCTGCTGGGGCGCATCCGCGTGTCACGGTCATCGAAGCGGACGGATCCGCGTTTTTAAAACGTGCTTTGTCCCCGCAGAAAGCCCCGGAGTGGATCATTCCGGCGCTGCCCGTACATCTTGCCGCGCAATGGTGTCTCGGGCAGTGGGCGGATATACAGGTTCAGCGTTGCACGCCGCCCGGAGGGATCGAGTCCTTTCTGCCAAACCTGTTATGCGGCGTCTCCGGGGATCTTTACGTGAGCATGGCAACGGTTCGGTGTCCGGACAACTGCCCGGAACCTGCCGACCATTGCCCGGTGACCGGGGAAAAGCGGCTGGAAAACATGTTTGACAAGATCCGGCAAATGAAAATTTCCGGATTTGAGGTGCTGTTGATTCGAAGCCGTCAGCTTGCCCCGGGTGTCGGGGGCTACCGGCCCGGGGACCTGTTCCAGCTGCGCCGGCGGCTGGCGGAAAAAACCGGGAAGTTTCTCGTGGCAACCGCGTGCCGGTGCCACGGGGTGATCACCCCGGTGACAGCATCCGGCAACCAAGGAATGTAAAAGGAGTGCATCATGACCATTGATCAGGAAATTCAGAGGGCGGCCGAAATTCTGGCAGGAGCGAAAAATGCGGCAGCGTCCTGCGGCGCGGGCATTTCCGCGGAAAGCGGTATTGCCACCTTCCGGGATCCCGGCGGCGTATGGGAACGGGTCAATCCGGCCGAAGTCGGCACTGCTGACGGATTGATGGCAACCCTGCAGCGGAGTCCGGAAAAGCTGCTTCCCTTTTTCCGGGAACTTCTGGATACCTTCGAGCAGGCCGAACCCAATGCCGCACACGTGGCCCTGCGGGATCTGGAGCACATGGGAATATTGAAAACCGTGGTAACACAGAATATTGACAATCTGCACCTGGAAGCCGGAAATACCGATGTGGTGGAAGTCCACGGCAACAGCTTCCGGTTCCGGTGCCTTTCATGCGCCTGGACCCGGAATTTTCCGCGCAGGGAACTGATCCGGCAGCTCAGGGAAAAAGTGGCATCCGCCGAAGGATTCACCCTGTCGGAAATTATCGAAATTATGCCCAAGTGCCAACAGTGCCAGTCGGTTACGCGGCCGGACGTGGTGATGTTCGGCGAAGCGGTTCAGGAGATTCCGCGGGCATTTGATGCTGCCAGAAAATGCGATGTCATGCTGGCCGTGGGCACCTCCGGGGTGGTTTATCCCGCGGCCTATCTCCCGTTTCAGGCAAAAGAGGCCGGTGCACGGGTGATCGTGATCAATCCCAATGAAAATGCGTTCCAGCGGGTATCAGACGCCTATATCCCCTTAAAGGCCGGAGAGGCCATGCCGAAGCTCGTGGAGGCGGTCAAGTCAATAATAACGGGATAATCCCGTAAACAAAATCCCCCGGGAAAAGGAGGGTTCCTATTTTCCGCCCCACAGCGGATCATTGCCAAAGCGCTCCATCCACCACTCGCGGGCG
>JBKHJS010000085.1:0-9826 GCA_046537995.1 Desulfobacterales bacterium | reverse complement strand
TTGATGCGGACTGGCGGTGCGATGACCGGATTGCCGTGATTGCCGCATCCGGGCATTTTCACGGAAAACCCGGGGCCGTGCTGCACGTGGGCGGCGAGAAATTCAGCCTGATGCTTTTTGATAAAAACGGCAGGTATGCCGGGTTGAAAACCAATACCTCGTGTGCGGCCGGTACGGGCAGCTTTCTGGACCAGCAGGCCGGCCGGCTGAATCTCTCCGGCATTGCCGAGCTCTCCGAGGTGGCCGCGGCCAATACCGGTGCGCTGCCCAAGATCGCCTCCAGGTGCGCGGTTTTTGCCAAAACCGATTTGATCCATGCCCAGCAGGAGGGATACACCCTGGCCGAGATCTGCGACGGGCTGTGTCACGGGCTTGCCAAGAACATCGTGGACACGGTGTTCAAGCATGAAACCCCCAACCTGCCGGTGGTATTCTGCGGCGGGGTGGCCCGGAATCCGGCGGTGATCGCACATATCAGCAAGATGATCGGTTTGGGGCTGGTGGTTGACGACATGGCACCGATTTACGGCGCAGTCGGTGCCGCGCTCAACCTGCTGGAAGAAAAGGGCGTCCCGGATGTTTCCCATCGCCGGGGGCGCCCCGTCGTGCAGGCGGCAAGCGAGCAGCTGACCTACGGACACCCGCCCCTGGCGCTAAGCCTTTCCAAATATCCGGATTTTGACAGCCACAGCGCATACGAATACACAGCCGCCAGCCAGGGAGCAGACAGCCGGGTGGAAGTCGATGTTTATCAGTCCCTGGCCCCGGCTGGCCGGCTGCGCCTTTATCTGGGATTTGACATCGGTTCCACGAGCACCAAGGCCGTGTGGATGACCCCGGAAAAACAGGTCCTGGCCGGATTTTATACCCGGACCGCAGGCCGGCCTGTGGCCGCCCTGTGCAGCCTGCTCGAAGCCATGGACAATCTGGTGCAAAGCCGCGGCCTGGATTTGGCATTTCTCGGAGCCGGGGCCACGGGTTCGGGACGCAAGTTCGTGGGCAAACTGGCCGGGGCAGACCGGATTATTGACGAGATCACCGCCCATGCCCGGGCCGCCTGGGAGTTAAACCCGGAGGTGGATACCATTATCGAAATCGGCGGGCAGGACTCCAAGTTCACCACGCTTCGAAAGGGCCGGGTGACTTTTTCCATCATGAACACGGTATGTGCGGCAGGCACGGGCAGCTTTCTGGAAGAACAGGCCGAAAAACTGGGCCTCGGCCTGGAGGCCTATGCCGAGCGCACGCAAAACGTCCGCGCCCCCATTGCCAGTGACCGGTGCACGGTTTTCATGGAGCGTGATATTAATTATTATTTAAGCCGGGGATACCGGGTGGCGGAGGTCCTGGCCGCCGCCCTGCACTCGGTGCGGGAAAATTACCTGACCAAGGTGGCCCTCGAGGGCAGCATCGGCAGCGTGGTCTGCTTTCAGGGGGCCACGGCCAAGAACCGCTCTCTGGTGGCCGCCTTTGAACAGCGGTTGAACTGCCCGATCGCGGTTTCCAGATACTGCCATTTAACCGGTGCATTCGGGGTGGCCCTGCACTTGGCAGATGAGGCGGTTGTGCAAAGCGGTTTTCGCGGGCTGGAGCTGTACCGGGCCCACATCCCGGTTCGTTCCGAGGTCTGCGATCTCTGCACCAATCACTGCAAAATCACAGTGGCGGATATGGATGACGGGCCCGTGGCCTACGGATTTTTGTGCGGCCGGGATTATGAAACCCGGCATTTCGTGGATAATAATCGTGCGGGATTCGACCTGGTCCGTGCCCACCGGCGGATTTTCCGCCCGGCGGCTGCATCCCCGGAAAACGCCGGGATTACCGTGGGCATCCCGGCGGGGCTGTATCTCTACGAGGATGTGTCCATGTGGACCGATTTTTTCCGCCGGCTCGGCATGCGCACCATTACGAGCCAGGGATACACCGATGCGCTGCAGACCGGAAAGGCGCGGGTGGGTGCGGAGTTCTGCGCGCCGATCACGGCCCTGCACGGGCACGTGGAATACCTGCTGGACAAGGCGGATTTCATCTTTCTGCCGTATTACCTGGACAACCGGGAAAAGGACGGGGATGCCCGGCGGCAGTATTGTTACTACTCCCAGTACATCCCGGCCCTGATTGCCGACATGGCGCCTTCTGACAAGTACCGGGTGATCTCGCCGGTCATCCGGTTTTTGTACAACAATTTTCATGTGCGCCTGGCGCTTTACCGGGCCGTGCGGCAGATGGACCCCGGGGCCGGGTTTTTCGAGGTCATCCGGGCCTGGGAAAAGGCCCGTGCCGGACAGCAGGCAGCCGTGCAAAAATGGCGCCAGTGCTATGAAGAGCAGTTTTCCCGGGCCGAGGATATTTCCGTGATGTTTCTGGGCCGGCCCTACACGGTGCTGGACCCGGACATGAACAAAAACATTCCGCGGATATTTGCCACCCTCGGGGTCAAGGGGTTTTTCCAGGACATGCAGGATCCGGATTCCGGGGATGTTTCCGATATCGCCCCGTTTCTTTCTGAGCTGCACTGGAACTATGCCGCGGATATCATCAAGGCGGCAAAACGTGTTTCTGAAACCCCGGGGCTTTACCCGGTACTCATAACCTCGTTTAAATGCTCGCCGGATTCCTTTATCCGGGAGGTGTTCCAGTCCCTGATGGAGGGGGCGGACAAGCCTTACCTGATCCTGGAACTCGACGAGCACGGGTCGAGCGTGGGATATGAAACCCGCATCGAGTCCGCGATCCGGGCTTTCCGCAATCACGCCGGGCAGGGCGAAGCGCAGAAAACCGATCCCGGGCGCATCAATCCGGTCAAATCCCGGACAATGAGCGATCAAACCGTCGTGCTGCCAAACTGGGATCCTATCACCTGTCCGCTGCTGGTAGCCAACATGCGGCGGGAGGGAATTGACGCCCGCCTTATCACCGAGACCCCGGAGGCGATCAAGCGCAGCATGCGCTTGAACAGCGGCCAGTGCATCCCCATTAATGTCATGGTCCAGGAGTTTGTGGAGCACGTGCGGGAAAACAACCTGGATCCGGCCAAAACCGCGCTCTGGATGGGACATTCCGAGGTGCCGTGCAACATCCGGCTCTATCCCTACAAGCTCAAGCAGATGCTCTCATCGTTTGGCGGCGGCATGGAAAAGGCCTCGGTGTATACCGGGAATATAACGTTTACCGACCTGTCCATGCGCGCGGCCATGAACACCTATTTCGCCTTTATGTTCGGCGGCCTGCTGCGGCGCATGGGGTGCCGGACCCGGCCGTATGAAAAAATCCCCGGCCTGACCGACCAGGCGATTGCATCCGGCATCCGGATTCTGGAAGAAGCCTTTTGCGGCAGCCGCGGAAAGGAATCGGCCGTGATTGAAACCGTTTCCCTGTTGGAGCGAATTGATACCGTGCCGGGAAACCGGCCCAAGGCGGCCATTTTCGGGGATCTCTATGCCCGTGACAACCCGGTGTTTAACCAGGACCTGATCGGCTTTATCGAGGCCTGCGGCGGCGAGGCCCTGACCACGCCTTATACCGATTACGCCAAGATGATCGCGCCGGCCTATTTCAAAAAATGGTTCACCGAGGGCAAGGTGTTGAGCATGCTGGTCAACCGGGGCCTGCTGGCCACCATGGCCCGCCGGGAAAAAACTTATTACCGGCACTTTGAAAAAATCCTGCAGGAGCCGGAGCCGCAATACGACGTCGCCCCGGAGAAGATCCTGGCCGAATTCGGCATGGTCCCGGAAAACACCGGCGAGTCCATGGACAACATCCTAAAGATATACTACATCCGCCGGCACCACCCGGATGTGTCCCTGTTTGTCCAGACCAGCCCGGCTTTCTGCTGTCCGTCCCTGATCACCGAGGCCATGGCCGAGACCATCGAGGCCAAAACCGGGGTGCCGGTGGTATCAATTACCTACGACGGCACGGGCGGGGAAAAGAACCGCAAGATCATCCCGTATCTGAAGTACGCGCAGGGCGGCATTGGCGCGCAGTCCTTTGACCGGGCAGAACCCGAATCATTCTGAGCGGTTGCGCCGGGCGATTTTGTCAAACATTTTCACCATGCCGGTAAGCAGGTTGTAAATGGATTCCGTGTCCAGGTTCTGATCCGCTGTCCGGTCGAAGTAAATGTGCAGGCTCGACCCCATGCCTTCCTCCGGCTTCCAGTAGCAGAACATCACCGGCAAAAGGGGCAGGGGGTGCAGAACCACTGAAATATCGGAATTGATATCAGGGTGTTCTGCGC
Source organism: Desulfobacterales bacterium (assembly GCA_046537995.1). Classification (GTDB taxonomy): domain Bacteria; phylum Desulfobacterota; class Desulfobacteria; order Desulfobacterales; family Desulfosalsimonadaceae; genus Desulfosalsimonas. The sequence continues at coordinate 5,580 of JBKHJS010000085.1, read as the reverse complement.
GCCTGCCGGCAAATATCTCGAGCATGTCGGAAAAAAGTTCCGGGTAGGCATCAGCGATTTGTTTCAGCGGTTTTTCGCAGGTCCGCTGGAAATGGTTGAGCCGCTCCGGGCCCCCTTCGAGTTCGCGGAAGGTGATCCAGCTGCCGGAAACCGGCACCCCTTTGCTGTGGCGCACATAGTTTAGCAGCGGCACAGCGAGCCAGGCATTGATGTGGATATCTGCAGACAGGTTGCCTTGGGTGTCCACGGAAAACGGCTTGCCCATCACGCGGACGGTGAGCTTGCGGCCGTCAAAATCGCCCCCGGTCCGCCGGGCGGCCTCGGAAAGGTCGGTTTCCGGGATCTGCCGCTTGAGATTTTCCACGGCCGCTTCCATGTACTCGTCAATGGTGTCGGGCTTTTCCGTGGCACCGCCGTATTCGGCCAGGGTTTGGGCGTCGATGTACGGACACTGGTCCAGGGTCTTTCGCTCCTTGAACACGGCCACGGCAAAGGCCATGCAGGTTTTTTCATTGCAGGCCCGGCAGTTGGAGCCGTTGGTAAGTTTGTATATCTCCATGGGACTGTTGATTTTTGTCATTTCAGGGGTCCTTTCCTGCGGGCAATCCCTTTGTCTTTGAATTTATTTTATGGTTGCCCGAGACATCGGTATTTCGGGCATAAAATTCGAATATCGAAATCCGAAATTCGAAGCAATGACAGAAATCTGAAAATTCTAATGATAAAAGCAAAAACCCTATAAATCCGGTCGATTTGTTTTATCGACCGATTTCGGGAAAATGGTTATAATCCGCAAAGCCTTCCCCTGCAACCGTGTTTTGCCAACCCGATAAAAACATGGTATAAAATAAACAGTTCGGTTCAACGGACAAGTGAAAAGGGGCGAAAGGGATACAGCTTCCCATCACCCATCACGCATTACTGATAACTTATCACCCATAACTCGAGGTCGCCCATGCTGAAACTCATCGACCTGGATATTGAATCCCTCGGATATACCCGCTTTATCTCCGCCTGGCTTTATAAGGGGCCGGAGGGCGCTTTCCTGGTGGACACTGGCCCGGCCTGCACTGTGGATACGCTTTTTGAATCATTGGAAGAAAACGGGGTCCGGGATCTGGACTGGATTCTGCTCACCCATATCCACATGGACCATGCCGGGGCCGTGGGCCATGTCAGCCGGCATTTTCCGGAAGCCGGCATTGTGTGCCATGAACGGGCCGTATCTCACCTGATTGATCCCTCCCGGCTCTGGGAAGGCTCAAAACAGGTGCTCGGAGAGATTGCAGAAACCTACGGTCCGATCAAGCCGGTGCCCGAAGAGCGGATCATGACCCGGGACCGTTTGGATTTCGGCGATGGCATCCGTGTGATTCCCACCCCCGGGCATGCGCCGCACCACCAGAGCTTCGTGTTTTCCGACTGGCTGTTTTGCGGAGAGGTCTTCGGGGTCTTTTTGGAGACAGACGGCGATTTTTACCTGCGACCGGCAACCCCGTCCAGGTTCGACTTTGAGAAGTTTGCCGCCTCCATGGACTGCCTGGCCCCGGAGGTCAACCGGAACATCTGCTTTGCCCATTACGGCATGTATTCGGACGGAAACCGGATCCTGGAGCTGGCCAGGACCCAGCTTCGTCTGTGGCTTGAAGTAATCCAAAGCCATGCGCAAAGCCCCAATATGCAATCCATTGTGTCCGATCTCAAGGCCAATGACCCGGTATTTGCCCGCGTAGATGAACTGCCGGAGCCGATTTATACGCGAGAAAAGTATTATATCAACAATTCGGTCCGCGGCATACTCCAGTACATCCAGGAAAACGGCGGATCCGAAGGTAAATAAGCGTTACGCCAATTTTATTTCCGTTTATTTATATTGTTTTTTCCCGCGATCCGCGATAGCCTGCGGGTATATATCCTGCCGGGAATCCACGCATTTTCCCTTTTCTGTCCACCTTAAAAGTAAAGGAGGAAGTCATGGGGGCCACACCGATTATGGGTTTTCCATCAACATCCCAGGATGATTACCAACTCAATGTTATCAACATCATGAGGCATGCGGCCCGGAGTTTCGGGGGCCAGGAGCTGGTCTCGGTCCGCCCGGACGGAAACAAGCTGCGCTTTACCTATGCAGACACCTATGACCGGGTAAAGCGGCTGGGCAACGTCCTTACAGGCATCGGCGCGGGAATTGGCGACCGGATCGGCGTGCTGAGCTGGAACTGCCACCGGCACCTGGAGGCGTACTACGCAATTCCTGGCATCGGGGCGGTGCTTCTGCTGCTCAATATCCGACTGGCGCAGACAGACCTTTCCTATGTGATCAATCATGCCGGGGCCAGGTATATCCTGGTCGACGAGACCCTGATTCCGATTGCCGAAGGCGTGGCGGATCAGTGCCCGGAGGTCAAAGGGTATATCATCATGACGGACAGGCCGGACCTGTCTGAGATCAATACCCGTTTGAGCCCGATCTATCATTACGAAAAGCTGGTGGCCGAAGCCGAGCCGGATATCACCTGGCCGGTGATGGATGAAAAATCCGCCTACGGCGCCTGCTACACCACAGGCACCACGGGGCGGCCCAAGGGCGTGTACTATTCCCACAGAAACGTTTATCTGCATGCCATGACCATTGCCACCAATGCGGAAATGACGCCAGGAGACTGCTATTATCAGCTCGTGCCGATGTTTCACGCCATGGGCTGGGGCATGCCGCATGCGGCGTTTTTTATCGGGTGCAAGTATGTTCTGCCGGGCATGTATAATATGGCAGATCTGGGCAGCCTGGCCGAACCCCTGGTCAGCGAGGGGGTGACGGTAACGGCCGGCGCCCCGGCGCTGTTTATGCCCATGCTGGAATACATCCGCAACCTGGAAGACAAACCTGACCTGAGCGGGGCGCGGTTTCTTTCCGGGGCCACGGAGCCGTCCCTGGCGTTGATGAAGGATTTTTACCACCTGACCGGCGCGGAAATCGTACACGCATACGGCGCCACCGAAACGACCCCGCTGGTTACCATCAATCGTCCGAAGCCCTGGCTTGAAGACAAGCTCACAGATGAGCAGAAGTGGAATCTTAAGCGAAAGCAGGGCTATCCGGTGGTGGGCCTGGATGTCAAGATCGTGGATCACAACGAAAAACCGCTTCCATGGGACGGCAAGACGCCCGGGGAAATCCTGATCCGGGGCCCGTGGATCACCGGTTCATACTACAATGCCCCGGGCTCGGAGAGCGCGTTTACCGAAGACGGCTATTGGAAAAGCGGGGATGCCGGCACCATGGATGCCGAGGGGTACGTCAAGATCACCGACCGGGTCAAGGACCTGATCAAAAGCGGCGGGGAATGGATCTCCTCGGTGGATATGGAAAATGCAACCATGGCGCACAAAGATGTGCTGGAAGCCGCCGTGACCGGCGTGCCGCATCCCAAATGGGAAGAGCGGCCCATTGTTCTGGTCGTGCCCCGCCCGGAGGCCGGGGACCGGATCACCAAGGAGGACATCGTGTCCCACCTGGCCGGGCAGTTTGCCAAGTGGCAGCTGCCGGAAGCGATTTTTTTCGTGGACGAAATTCCCAAGACCAGCGTGGGCAAGTTTAACAAAAAAGCCATTCGGGAAACCTACAACGATACGTTTGCGCAGTAGCCGGCCAGGCGGCAAGATCCGGTTGCTTTTTTTTGTCACATATAATATTTTGAATTAATGCTGAATAATAAGGAAGTGCTGACAAAGATAACGCCGATCCTGGTTTACGGCCGGCCGCTGCTGGTTTTTGCGGGGCTGCTGTGCGCGGTTGCAGTAATGCTCAACCGGAACCCGGCCCTGTACCTTGCCGGCAGCATGCTTTTTTTTACCTCCATGGTGTTCGACCTTGTCGACGGGTGGTTTTCCGCCCGGTTTTCCCCGGAAATTACCTTTGCCGAGCTTGCCGACCGGGTCATGGACCGAATGGTATATTCCATCGTATTCCCGCTGGTCTCGGTCGGGGCCATGTGGCGCCTGCATTACATCGTTCCCGAGCATACCCGACTGGAGCTGCTGCACGCGATTTTCGTGCTCCTGGTGTGCGTGACCGTGCTGATACGAGACAATTTTGCCCATTTTATGAGGGGATTTGCCATACGGCAGTCTCAGGAACCCGAACTGCGCGAGCTCACCCGGTTGCGCACCGGCGTGGCCGCTCCCCTGGGACTGCTGCTTTATATGCATGTGTTTTATATTCCGGTTCAGGGCCCGACGTATTTTTTCTACGACATCGTGGCGTGGCTGGGCAATCTCTCGGTGCGGCACCTGTTTGTCATCGAGATCCTGTTTTTGATTATCAATTTCGGATCCATTGCCGTGTATTGCCGCAAGTACGGCACTTATTGCCTGGACGTGCTCTGCTTCGGCGATGTCCGGCTCAGACGCCGGATTCTTTCGATTTTTCCCAACGGGTTGACGGTCATGAATGCCATGATGGGGCTGCTGGGTGTGTTTTTTGCCTACCAGGCCAAGATGACCGAGGCGTACATGTTTTTAATCGGGGCTGCGGTCTTTGACAAGCTCGACGGTGCAATGGCGCGAAAGCTCGGCCTGACCGAGCCCCTGCCGGACACCCAGTCCCGGCAGATCACCTTCGGCGGGGTGATGGATGATGTGGCCGATGCCATGAGCTTTTGCATTGCCCCGGCATGGATTTTCTACATTGCCATGTCCGGGCATCCGGAGGCGGAAATCCGGGATCTGCCGCTCTATGCGCCGGCCCTGGTGTATGCCGTAAGCGGGTTTGCCCGCCTGATATACTTTACCACGGATCGCCGCCCGATTCCCGGATTTTTCAAGGGGCTGCCCACGCCCGCGGCCGCGCTGTTTGTCACCGCCCCCCTGCTCATTCTGGTGCAGGCCGATGCCGGCGGCGAGCAGTGGGGGCGGGTGCTGGCTTATTTCTGTATTTTCCTGATGGTGTTCACAGGGGTGCTCATGAATATATACCGGATACACTATATCCATATCGGCCGGTTCATGGACAGAAATCCGTGGTTTACCTGGACCAACCTGATCCTGATGCTGGTTTTTGTCTTTACCCCGTATTTCGGGTATCTGGTGTTTTTCCAGATGCTGCTTTATCTGCTCTCCCCGCTGATTACCTGGCGGGTGGAGCCGGAACCCGCAGCCATGGAGACCTGTGAAAACGGTTGAGCAAACGGATCCAATTTGTTTCGGATTTCGATATTCGAATTTCGAATTTTACTCGTATGGTGTGTAAATCCGGGACTGGCCGGCACCGCCGCCTGCTGCGCCGCCGCCCTGTTGCTGCTGCATCTTTTTCAAGCGGTCAATGGTCTGGTCCAGGGCCTTGCGCATGGCAGAGGGGAATTCGTCCATGGCTTCTTCCAGCGTGGTGGCCGAAAGCTGGGACTGGATCGGCAGCGGGCCTTCCGGAGTCATGAGCTGCGTGCTGCCGAAAAAAACCTGGGAGCGGGACGGATCTTCGGAGCCGTCCGCCTTGATGGGTACCATCCTGCGGATGGAGGCAACTTTGAGATCGGTGACCGACTCTTCGCGGTAAAGATCGTCTCTGTTTACGGTAAAATCGAT
>JBKHJS010000012.1:0-34834 GCA_046537995.1 Desulfobacterales bacterium | reverse complement strand
CTACTGACATGCTTATAGTCATTGACAGAAAGCTCCTGATATTTTAATCTGAAAAAATCCTTTCAACCAAAACTCAATGTTTTTGTTAATATTTAATGTCATGCGTGTCCCATCGACATATAGATCTACACGCTGTGTACCACTAATATCGAGGGTTTCGGATTTTTTTCGGAGTTATCGATTTCAGCTTTAACCCGAAACGGCACATATAAAAATCAAGCACTTATATCCAACTTTTTGGCTTTTTTAAAGTCGATGGGACAGTAGTGATTTAATGTATTTGTTCATAATGTTCGTTTTTACCTGTCAAATTTTAACCGGTCAGCACAGATATCATCATATGTTGAGGCAAAGAGGTGTTTTATGGTACGCCGCTTCGGGCATCGAATTATTGAGGGTTTCTACAATTGAAACTATTTTTCTTACTTTTGCTTTTGCTTCCTTCTTTTGCTTTTGGCATTGAAAAAGCCGATTTCGTATTGATAAAAAAATCTGAATCTATGCTTTACCTTATCAAAAATGAGAAAGTTATCGGCAAGTACAGCGTGGCTTTCGGTGGAAATCCTAAAGGACACAAAAAGCAGGAGGGCGATGAACGCACACCAGAAGGCGAATATGTGCTTGATTATAAACAAGAGGATAGCGATTCATATAAATCCATTCATATTTCCTATCCCGATAAACAGGACAAAAAACGGGCAGAAGAAGCCGGTGTGGACCCTGGCGGTTTTATAATGATACACGGTCAGAACAATGGGTTCGGATGGCTTTCATGGCTCACTCAACGCTTTAATTGGACAGAGGGCTGCATCGCCGTTTCGAACGGGGATATGGATGAAATTTGGAAAGCTGTTGATCCGGGGACGCCTATAGAAATAAAACCGTAGGATACAGAACATGGCCCGCCATGGACAGCGATCCGAAGCAAGGGAAACCGAAAATGGCAGACGGTGCACAGGCACCTTAAAAACCCTGTATAAGAAGTTTTCATGTTAAAGCGTTTCACGCCCCCCTCCAGACAACCTTTTAAGACGCTTCAGTTTGTTTTGCCGCATTGCCGGATTCCATCGGGGCCGAAGTGTGCAATAAGGCGATGAAATCTGCATATGTTCTTGTTTGGAGGATATTTTCAAGCATGGATGGTTCGCGGAAAAGCCGGCTGAGTTCGGCTGAGATGGTGAGCTGCTCATCGGCCGCATCAATAGGGGTGAGGATGAGAAAGATGACATGCGCAATTTTACCGTCCGGCGCATCAAAGTCAATGCCGCGGCGCGATATTCCCATGACGATCATGGATTGCCTTAATTTCTCAATCCGTGCGTGAGGAAGCGCAACGCCTTTGCCGATGCCGGTGCTCATCACATTTTCTCTTGCCCAGACAGCATCTCCCAATGCTTGTGCATCCAAACCCTCAACATTTCCGGCTACCGCCGCCATTTCATAGATAACATCCCTGCGGGATGCGGACTTGAGCTCCGGCAGAAAAAGTTTCGGGGATAAAAGATCCTGGATGCTCCACTTTTTCTCCGGGCGGAGGATAAAGCGCATGCACGGGCCGCTGAGCATCGAGGTGACAATCGCCATTATGATCAGGGCCACAAACAGCCGCTCGCGGATAACACCTGCTTCCAGCGCTATGATTCCGACAATGATGCCCATTGCACCTACGGAAACCATTGCAAAACCCACCGCCCAGGATTCCCGGGACGACATTTTCCCCCACCATGCGCCGATTTTGCCCCCGGCCAGTTTGCACACAAAGGCAACCGCCAATATGGCCAAAACCAGCCCAAGGTCGAAGTGGGTCGCAAAATTGACCTTCAGACCGATGCTTGCAAAAAAAACAGGGGCGAAAATAAATGAAATAAAATCACCGATAATCACCCGGCTGCGCTCGCGCAGGTGGGGAGAGTCGCCGATGGCCACGCCCATGATAAAGGCGCCGAGAATGGCATGGATTCCGATCCACTCGGTGAAGGCCGCGCCCAGAAGCCCGAGAAGTAGGGCAAAACTGAGCTCTCCGGCCGGCCATCGGGTATAGGCCTGTATAAACGGCAATGTCTTGTGAATCAGCCAGCGGCCGGCCGTAAGCATTGCCGCAATAAAAACCAGCGTCAGGAGAATGGTGAGCAGGACAGGAGCATCGTTTCCGGACGCCTCGCCCATAAGGCCCAGTATGATGGCAAAAATGATCCACCCGACAATATCGTTGAAAATGGCTGCGCTGACGACCACCATACCCAGATCGCTGCGGTAAAGATCCATGTCTATGAGGGTTTTGGCGATGATGGGTAGAGCTGAAATCGACATGGCAATGGCCAGAAACAAGGCAAATATCATGGAGTCGGCGTCCGCATGCCGACCCAGGGTCTCGGGTACGATCAGCGCTGCGGTCAGTACAATAGAAAACGGGACCGCAATGCTGGTCAAACCGACTTTTAAACCAATTTTCCCCTGTTTCCAGACGGTTGACAGGTCAACCTCCATTCCCGCGACCAGCAGGAACAACCCGATGGCCAGTGTGGCAATGCTCTCCAGTGCAATGGCGTTGCTTCCTTGCAGCGGGAAAAGAAATTCACTCACCCCGGGTGCGATATTGCCCAGAATCGTCGGCCCCAGCACAACACCGGCGATGAGTTCTCCCAGAATTGATGGCTGTTGGAGCCGCTGGGCGATTTCACCCAGAATGCGTGCCGTGCCCAAAAGGATTCCCAGGGAGAGAAACAGCACCATGATTTGATGGGGATTGAGGGTTTCCATATTGTGCTTTCAGTCAGAAGCTTGTTTGACTCATAGAGGACAGCTTTTCAATCGCATTGGCGAACTGCTTCCTTGATCCTTGGAATTGAGGGTGGGACAACACTCAGGGTTGTAATTCCGCAATTGAGTATTTTGGGGAGAGCTTGCTCCCGGCCGGCCAATTCTCCACAGATCGACAGCGGAATCTGCGGCGCATCACTTCCAGCGATTTTAAGAAGCCTGAAAATGGCATCATGGGTATCATCAAAATAAGTGTCAACCGCCAGGTTCTCTCTGTCGGCGGCAAAGGTGTACTGCGTGAGATCATTTGTGCCAAAACTCAAAAAATCAGAATGTTTAGTGATTTCAGAAACAGAAAGGGCAGCCCCCGGTGTTTCAATCATGGCGCCCAGTTTTGGCATCGGGCCGGCCTTTGTCTGAGATGCCGTCTTTATCAGAAGGTCTTTTACTTTTTGGATATCAGAAGGCAGTGTAACCATGGGGATCAGCACATGGAGATCAAAAATTCGGGTCAATTCAAGAATTACTTCCAGCTGAGTTTGCAGAAGTTCCGGGTATTCAAGAAGAAACCGGATGCCGCGCCGGCCCAGGGAGGGGTTGGCCTCCCGCTGCTTTTTTTTAAAAGGAAACGGTTTGTCGGCACCAATATCAAGCAGTCGGATAAATATCGGCAATTGTCTGGCAGGATAGAGGGTTTCCCGGATTTCTTTGAACAGGCGGTTATAATCCGCCGGGCCCTGACGACCCAGATATATGTTCTCAAGCCGGTATAGCCCGATGCCATCAGCACCGTTTCGTATTGCTTCCTTTACATCCTCTTTCTGTCCCACATTGGCAAGCACGGATATTGTTTTTCCGCTCCTGGTAATCGCCGGTTCATGAGACTGCGCCCGGGCCCTGGAATTGACCTGATCTTGCCGGTTGCGCTTTTCACGGAAAAGAACTTTTTCCTTTTTATCCGGGTTGATAACGACAATGCCTTCATCTGCATCCACCAAAGCGGGCTTTCCGGGTGGCACTTTATCTGTAACGTCTTGAATCCCGCAAACACATGGAAGGCCCATTTCGCGTGCGAATAAAGCGGCGTGGGAAGCCTTGCCCCCATCTTCAAGAACCACGGCCGATGTTTTGCGGCCGCTGAGAAAGATTGTGTCCGAGGGCAATAAACGGTTGGTTACCAGCACGGCGCCGTGGGGCAGATTCTCCTGGAGTTCGTGAGCGCCGACACCGGTGAGCGCCAAAACAAGCCGTTGTGTCAGGTCCTGAATGTCGTCTGCTTTCTCTCTGGCAATCTCTGCCTCCATTGTTTTGAAACGCTGTTCCCAGCGACTAAATACCATGCTGACAGCGCTGCCGGCACTAACCTGCTCTTCCCTGATTTTATTTTTCACCTCTTGCTTCAGGCCGTTGTCGTTTACCATCGCCATATGCGCATGGAAAATAGCCGAAAGATCCTCATCAATTTCTTCGGCTACCTGCTCGGCAACATCCTTCAGATCCCTCAAGACTTCTGCAACAGCCAATTCAAAGCGCTTTAGCTCCGCTTCGATCTCAGATACCGAGATATCCTGGAATTCACTAAATCGCCACAGGTTTCTTCGATAAATGAAAGTCCTGCCATGACCCAGCCCGGGGGAAATGGTCTTGCCGAAAAAATTTTTTTTTGCGTCTGCATCATGCATTTATGAACTTTTTCTATCCTGCTGACAGCGCCGGCCAGAGTAAGGTCTCTGGCCGGCGCATTTTTTAAGATCCAACTATAAAAGTCTGCCTGCCTTGTCCAGGCAGGCTCAGGAACAATTTAATCGGTCTGGGAAAGCTCTTTTTTGTCTTCTTTTGCAAGATAGGCAATGCCGCGGTAGGTTTTTTCATCAATTCCCTTATCTTCAATGGCTTCAACCATGTTCTCCACAGCCTCCTTTCTCAACTCTTTGTAATCAGTATCTTCGGCGCTGCGAATTTTTTCGGCATAATCAGCCCGGATTTCCTGGACTTCATTTGCCGCCGCAATAAAGGCTTCAATATCTTCATCTTTTATATCTTCGGCAGATATTTCCGTGTTTTTGTCAGCTTCGTTTTCGTAAACATCATCGTTACCGGCAAGGGCCGGGCCATGGCCGCCAATGAGCACCATAACGGTAAAAAGAAGCATAATTGTCAAGGATTTAAGGCCTTTCATGATGCGCCTCCTTCGTTTTCTTCAATTGAAAATACAATCCACGCATGACCGAAGTCGTTTGTCGGATTCTCAACTAAATTTTAGCAAACTTTGTGCCAATGTATGGGGGAGGTTTAAATCTCTGATACTCCGGTTTTGTATGTTTTTTCCGGATTCGGAAGAAAAGCAGGAAGGGTGCGCTCAAATGTCACAGTGTATTGAATGCCTGTGGCATCAAACGAAACCGGCGAATTTTATAAACAGACAGATTATTCGTGCCAGGAGAAAAATAAAACATTGTCCATGCTCAAGGATTATGCCCCCTCTATGCCAAAATAAAACATGTATCGATCTGTCATAGACATGCCGCCAGTATGTTTTGCAGTCCCATAATTTTAAATTTGCAATATATATAAAAGGTTGTGCTTTCGGGCCCCTGATTTTTCGGTTTGGCACAATACATGCTTTATTATCCTGGATTCCCGGAAAAACGTAACGAGGAAATGAGCTATGCTCCTAATAATACAGTCTATTAATGTTATTTTGCCTCATATTTACCTCGGTATAAATGTAAAAATTGTAACGAGTCAAATCAGATTTAAAATAGAATCCATGCCTATTCATAAATCTGAAAATAGCATAATATCAGCAACATAAATAATAGTCTTTTTCAAAGGCAGTTTACCTCGTTATAAAAATCCGGGAATCCAGGTTATTATTGCAGAAAGCGACAAAACAGAAAGTCGCTAAAATATAAAAGAAGGATGGAGTCAATAAAACAATGACCGAAAATCAAAGGGGTGAAGATCGATACAATATAGCACTCAAGGATGGGGCTGGCACAAGGGTTCAGGAAGCCGAAAAAAGCTTTACAACTCGAAAATTAAAAGAAGCCGTGACAGTCCCCAGGGGAGAGGGGACTCTGGTTCCGTATGATCCGCTTCAGCAATATCTTTCTGAAATCAGAAGAAACCCGTTGCTTAGCCGGGAACAGGAAATTGAGCTCGGCCGCAGAGTCCTGGAGCAGGGCGATCCAGATGCGGCCTACATTCTGGCCAGCTCGAATCTGCGCCTTGTGGTCAAGATCGCCATGGAGTTCAACCGGGCATGGATTCAGAATTTAATGGACCTGATTCAGGAGGGCAACATCGGGCTCATGCAGGCCGTGCAGAAATTCGATCCCTACAAAAACGTTAAGTTTTCCTATTATGCGTCATTCTGGATCAAAGCTTATATTCTGAAATACACCATGGATAATTGGCGTCTGGTAAAAATCGGCACGACCCAGGGGCAACGCAAGCTGTTTTTCAAGCTCAAGAAGGAAAAGCAGAAGCTTGCGGAGCAGGGATTCATGCCCGAAACCAAACTTCTTTCCAGCCGCCTGGGAGTTTCTGAACAGGAAGTGCTCGACATGGACCAGCGCCTAAACGGCTGGGATCTTTCCCTGGACGAGCCGCTTAAAGGCGATACGGATGCGAAGCGGGACGATCTTCTCAGCTCTGACTCGGAATCCATTGAGAACCAGGTGGCCCGCAGAGAAGTCAAGAGCCTGGTGCGCGAAAAGGCGAGTGATTTTAAAAAGCAGTTGCCTGAACGTGAACTCGAAATCTTTGAAAACCGGATTTTCACAGACACTCCCCTGACCCTCCAGGAATTAGGGGAAATCTATCAGATTTCCCGGGAGCGAGTGCGGCAGCTGGAAAAAAATATCATCACAAAAATGAAAGCCTTTTTTGAAAAAGAGGTGCCGGATTTTTATCAATTATAAAATCTCAGGGAAAATATTTCATGTGGAGTTTTTATGAACATCCGAATAGGCAATGTGCTTTTATTGCTGAGAAGAATTTAGGACTGAACAAGGTGTATTTTATGGGTAAAGTGAATTTAATAAGCACATCGACACCAATACAGCAGGAAGAGGTCAAATTCTTAATCGAAAAACCGCCAGATTTACCGCCATCAAGGGTACTCTTTTTGGAGATAGTGCAAGGGTGTTTGAAAGCTGGAAGTGCGGTGGTCAATAAGCCGGTCAAATACACAATTTGTCCTGATTGCGGAAATCCATCTGAATACTTTCAGCAACAGGTGATTGACGACGAAAATTACCCAATCGTAATCACCTCGTGCCCCGCGTGCGGTTGGATTCAAGGGATGGAATTGTCCAGCAAGCACAAAACCCTGGGCTGAGAGATGATTTTAGGCTGGAAAAATCTTCCGCTTGAGCAACATACTTGCCATTGTCCGCTCCAAGGCAAAAACAATTTTTGTCAACATTGAATTTGACAATCTTCTTTGGCCCGAGAATCGCATTATTGGGGTTCAAAGCATGCTGCATGTTGCAGTAGGCCCGGAAAACCGGTTGTTTAGCGGCGAACCGGGCGCATGTCATTGAATGCACCTGGAAGAGCTACAGACTGCAATAGGTAATGAAAAAACAGAAAAGAGCCTGACCGGATGATGGTTAAATTTGCTTTATCACACCTGGACAATTTTGGGTTGTCACAACGAGCAAACCGGATAACAGGAAAAGACGTTTTCAGGGACAGATTTGAAATCTGTCCCTGAAAACGCTTTCGCGGACGTCGCTGTGCAGCTTCAGGGTTTTTTGTACAGCGGCGACATGCTACGCAGGGTTTTGACCACACCCGCCAGGGAAGCCAGGAATTTGTCGATATCCGCCCTGGTGTGGTCGCTTCCCCAGGACACCACCAGGGTGCCCTGGGCATCGGCATGGCTCAGGCCCAGGGAAAGCAGCACGTGGGAAGCCCGCAGGGACCCCGTGGCACAGGCCGATTTCGTGGACACCGCCAGGTTGTCCTCGTCGAGCATCAGCATCACGCTTTCGCCCTCAATGTATTTCAGGGAAATATTGAGCAGATTGGGAAGGCTGTGGGCCGGGTCGGTGTTGACAATATATTCGTCGATGTATTCGGGCAGTTGCTCTCCCAGGTAATCCTTGAGCGCCTGCATCTGCCCGATCCGTTCGTCCATGTGCCGGGCGGCAAGTTCCGCGGCCTTTGCCATCCCGATGATACCGACAAGGTTTTCCGTGCCGCCCCGCTTGTTGTTTTCCTGCACCCCGCCGTCGAGCAGCGGGAAAATCCGGGTGCCGCGCCGGATATACAGCCCGCCCACGCCGGTGGGGCCGGAAAACGGATTTGAGGCAAAGCTGAGCAGATCCACGTTGAGCTTTTCCACGTCCACCGGCACCACGCCGACCGAATCCACGGCATCACAGTGAAACAGGACCTTTTTTCTGCGGGTTACCGCACCGATTTCCTCAATGGGCTGGATGGTGCCGGTCTCGTTGTTGCTGTGCATTACGGAAACCAGGATGGTCTCGTCTGTAATGGCATCTTCCACGGCCCCGGGATCAACCCGGCCGGCAGCGTCCACGGGAAGCGAGGTCACCTTGAAGCCTTTGGAGGACAACCTTTTTATGCTCCGGAGTACTGCATTGTGCTCGATATTGGTGGTGACGATATGATTGCCCTTCTCCCGGTTGGCCAGGGCCGTGCCCTTGATCGCGTGATTGACGGACTCGGTCCCCCCGGAGGCAAACACGATCTCCTTGGCATTGCCCGCGTTGACCAGGTCCGCCACCTGCTGCCGCGCATCTGCGAGTTTTTCCGCGGCCTGCTCCCCGGCCTTGTGCTGGCTGGAGGGATTGTGCAGATCGCTGTTGATCGCATCGATCATCACCTGTTTGACTTCAGGCAGCAACGGGTTAGACGATATCCGGTCCAGGTTGATGAAGCTCATCAAAAGCCCCCTTTAATAATAAAATTCGAAATTCGAAAACATGATATGAATACGCGTTTTCCGATAACCGGCATGGCGGGTTAAGCAAAGAACCTTAGTGCTCCTCTGTCAGATCCCGCTGGCAGGCTTCGCAGAATTCCGCTGCCTCGCCGAGTTCCACGTCACAGTACGGGCAGTAACAGGTCTCCCCTTCGCCGTGTTCGTGCTTTTCCTGTCTTTCCTCAGGTTCGCGGGTCACACCGGCCTTTTTGTCCTCGTAATTCTGGATGGCCATATGCAGCGCATCCGCCCCCAGGTTGGAGCAGTGCAGCTTGTTCTTGGGCAATCCTTCCAGGGCTTCGGCCACGTCCTTGTTGGTGATCTCCCGGGCCTCGGCAATTTTTTTCCCCTTGGCCAGCTCGGTGAGCATGCTCGAAACCGCAATGGCCGATCCGCACCCAAAGGTCTGGAACTTGATATCGGAAATCTTTTCGTCTTCATCAACTTTCAGATAAATGGTCATCATGTCGCCGCACAGCGGGTTGCCGACCTCGCCCACGCCGTCGGCGTCTTCGATGACCCCCACGTTTCTCGGATTTTTGAAATGATCCATCACGACTTGGTTATACATGGCGCTTTCCTCCACACGCTTGGCGTTTGTCTGGTTGTGTTTTTAAAACAACGTCCATTCCGGAATTCATTCATTTCCGGATAAACACTAGGATAAGCATACCGCATGCTTTGTAAAGTAATCTGAAATTTCCGTCCGGAAACTGCTTGACCGCCCGTAAAGCACAGTTATTTTTAAATCAGAACCATTTATTGATTTTCCTGCTGTTTTTCCACCACATTGCGCACACATCCTCGGCTGCCACGGAACCTGCCCGCACACGGGAATTTTGAGCAAACCGCAAGACCCAAACGGCTTGCTTTTTCACAAACCCGTTTCATCAAGGAGGGGAAAATGAAACAACAGAACATGAATTACGAGACCCTTTTGAAGGTGACAGGCGCCATTTCCCATTCCAAGGATCCCGAAGAGGTCGTGCTCCTGGCAGTGGAAAGCATTACCCGGGCCCTGGATGTCAAGGCAAGCGCCGTGCTGCTGATCAACCGGGACAGCAAGGAACTGGAGGTGGCCGCTTCTTTCGGGCTGAGCAACGAATACCTCAACAAGGGACCGCTCAGCGCCATGAAATCCATTGCCGAATCCCTGGAGCAGGGGCCGGTGGCCATTTCCGACGTCTCCGACGATCCCCGGATTCAATATCCCGGGGCGGCGCAGAAGGAGGGCATCGCCTCCATCCTGTCGGTGCCGATCATGATCGGGGGGCACACCATCGGAGCGCTGCGGGTCTACACGGCCGAACCCTGGGAATTTACCATGGAGGACGTGAATTTTGTCCAGGCCGTCGGCAGCATCACCGGCATGGCCATAGACATGGCCCGGCATTACAAGGGAATGAAGCACAGCATCGACGTGCTCAAAGCCATGCGCGATCCCAAGCAGCGCAAAGACGGGGAACAATCCATGCAGGGCCCTGCGTGAAATAATTCCGCCCGATCCGGATACCGGGCATTGATTTCCGGGCCGCAGCTGTGATACCCAGACAGTAGCAATCCACTGCTTTGATGTTCATTTTACAGGGGATGTTTTCATGCTGAAGTTTCTGCCCGGCCCGGTGCGCGGGACCATTGCGCTGCTGCTGTATACGGCCAACACCGTTGGCGGAGTTACCACGCTTCTGCCGTTTATCCTGATAAAAACCCTCACCCCGCATGAAGGCCTCCGCCACTGGATCACCCGGGTGCTCACGGCCATTGCCTGGGTATGGATCGAGATCAACAGCGCCATCCTGTGGCTGACCCAGGATATTTCATGGGACGTGGCAGGACTCGAAGGATTTAACCCGAAATCCTCCTACCTGGTGATAAGCAATCACCGTTCCTGGGCCGATATCCTGGTGCTGCAGCATTTGTGGAAACACCGCATTCCGTTTCTCAAGTTTTTTCTCAAAAAGGAGCTGATCTGGGTGCCGCTGCTGGGCATTGCCTGGTGGGCGCTGGATTTCCCGTTCATGAAGCGCTATTCCAGGGAGTTTGTCAGAAAGCACCCGGAGCTCAAAGGAAAAGACATGGAAACCACCCGCCGGTATTGCGAAAAATTCAAAAAATCGCCGATATCGGTGATCAACTTCCTGGAAGGCACCCGGTTTGACCCGGATAAAAAGCGGAAGCAGCAGTCGCCCTACCGGTACCTGCTGCTGCCCAGAGCAGGCGGCACCGCCGTGGTCCTCTCGGCAATGGGACAGCACCTGGAGGCGATCATTGACGTGACCATCGTGTACCCGAAAAACGAGGCGCCCCTGCCGTTTTGGAATTTTCTAAAGGGGGAGATCCCGGAGGTGACGCTGCGCGCGCGCAGACTGGAGATACCGCAGCAATTCGTGGGCCGCGACTATGAACAGGACGCCGAATTTCGGGCGCAGTTCCGCGAGTGGGTCAATGCGCTCTGGGCGGAAAAAGACCGGCAGATCGCGGCGATTTTGGAAAGCGATAAGTGATGCGTGATGCGGAGGGAAATTGATGATGGCGCAGGATTCGAATCTGAAAACCGATTTTGCATTCAGCGATTTTCTTGCATGGACCCTTTTGACCCTTATTCCGGTGTTGACGGCGGTCTATGCCATCTCCAGGGTCTCGATTACCTGGACGGTGATTTATCTCATCGTACTGGCCGTCTGTTTTGCCGGCATCGTGTACCGGTTTTTCTGCACCCATTGCCCCCATTACAAAAACAGCGGCCGGACCACCAAGTGCATCTTCCTGTGGGGCGTGCCCGCGTATTTCGAACCGCGGCCCGGGCCTTTGGGATTTTTTGACAAGTTCATGGTGTTTCTGGGTTTCTTGATCGCCGTGGCGTTTCCGGTGTACTGGCTGCTGGCCAGCCCGCTGCTGCTGCTGATATACGCCATTTCATGGATCGTGATAGCGGCTTTTCTCTATAAATACGAATGCATCCGCTGCATTCACAAGAACTGCCCCATGAACCGGGCCCCGCAGCAGCCTGAATCATAAAGGGCCATCCACCCGAATAATATGACGCCCGTACTTTTCGCCCTGCTTTGCCGCTACAGGGAAGAATGAAATCCCTTGAGCGGATACAGTCTGACGCTCTCCCGAACCCCTTTCAGATGGAGGGAAAAAGAGCCTTCAACGCTCAGCTTGCCGGCCAGGAGGTTGTAGACCGGCTCGGATATCACGATTGCCCCACCTTCTGCCTCGGCCTGGATGCGCTGGGTCATGTTTACCGCCAGACCCACGATGCCGTACTTGGCCCTTGTCGATGACCCGATGTTTCCAACCACCACCTGCCCGACATGAACCCCGATGCCGGTCTGCATCTCCGGCAGTCCCTGCTGCCCGAGATGGTGATTAAAAGGGGTCATGGTGCGCTGCATTTCCAGGCTGCATTGCACTGCACGCGATGCGGCTGGCTCGATGTCACCTTCATGGGGATCAAAAAACACCAACACGCCGTCTCCGTAAAAATCCACGATGATGCCCTTGTATTGCCGGATCACCTCGATCATGTGCGAAAAGTAATCGTTTAACACCCGGATGGTGGCCTCCGGGCTCAGGGATTCGGAAACAGCGGTAAATCCCCGGATATCCGACATTAAAATCGCCACTTCGCGTTTTTCACCGCCCAACCGGCGGGCCTCCGGGCGGTTCATAAGCTCCCGGGCCACCTCCCGGTCCACGTACCTGCCAAAGGTATCCCGGATAAAATCCCGCTCCCGAAGCCCCGCGACCATCTCGTTAAAACCGGTCTCAAGCTGCCCGATTTCATCTGCCGAGGTTTCGGGGAGCCTTTCGGGGTATTTCCCGTATGCCACATCCCGGACCGCCCGGGAAATCATGCTGATCTGCCGAACCAGCCGGCCGCCGACAACCTGGATGAGCAGCAGTGTAAAGCCTATACAAATCCCTCCAGCAATCGTATAGTGCAGCCGGAATTCAAGGATCGGCGCCAGGATCTCCCGCCCCGGCGCATACATGACCAGCACCCACGGGGCGCGCTCGAGCCGGTAAAAACCGCCCACCAGGCGGGGCGGGTGACCGGATCCTATATGGGTGCCAAAAGTCGCGTCCTGCATTTTCTCAAGCAGGGCCTTCTCCATGGGATCGCCGGTTGCCCCGAGCTGCTCTCTTTTCTCCATGGCGGCGCTGTGGGCCAGGTACTTTCCGCTTTTGTCCACCAGGCATACCTGGTTGCTCTGCCACCATCCCAGTTCCTTGATATCCTGCATGAGATGATCAAAGCGCACCGACACCGACAGCCTGCCCACCAGGCCGCCGTCTTCGTTTCTGAGTTCGGAGAGCAGGGTCACGGTTTCCGCATCTCTTTCGGCATCGTATCGCGGGGCCGTGACCCTGGAAATATCTGCATGGTGAAAACGCATCCGCAGTTTCCGGCTCATTTGATCCGCAGGCATCCCCGTGCGGCCCGGGGGGCGGAAACTGTCCGCCCATTGCAGGTCCACCTCCGCCACCCCGTCAAGCCCCTTGATCCGGTTTAAAATAAACTCCCGGGCTGCCGGCGCATCACTGGTTAACCCGGTTGCATGGAACATCTGTATCCAGTCAATCGGCCGCCCCAGGCGCATATCCATGTAATGCGCCGCGCGCTCCAGCTTGAGGATTGCGACTTCCTGCCACTGATCCAGAAGCATGCTTTTGGCATATCTAAAGCCCGCAATTCCCCCTGCTGCAAGAAGCAGTGCCACAGGGATGATCAAAAAAACCGCCAGGCGCTTTTTCAGACTGTTAATCATCGGCAGAAACCTCGTAGATTTCAACGGGCGTCATATGGCCCTTGACCTCGTAGACGCCCTTCTCGCGCAGCGGAAAGTCACCGCGCAGCATGTCCCGGGTTTCCCGGGCGATCAGGATATCACAGTCAAGCTCCTTGGTAAGTTCCTGTATTCTGGAAGCCCGATTGACCGTATTCCCGATCAGGGCATAGGCGGGATGATCCCTGCTGCCGGTATTTCCGGCCAGCACAGGTCCGGAGCAAATGCCCACCCCGTGGCGGAAAGGCGGGCTGCCTTCCAGCCGCCTTTTTTCATTGAGCTCTGACAGCCCCCGGCGCATTTGCAGTGCCGCCGAAACCGCTCTATCCGCATGATCCTCGACTTCCAGGGGTACACCGAATACCGCCTCGAGCTCATCGCCGACAAACTGGAGGACAAGCCCGTCATTGGCCCGGACCGCCTCCTCCATCTTCGTGAAGTACTCGCGCATGCTCAGGATCACGTCTTCGGGGGCGTTTGACTCCACGAACTGTGTAAAATCCCGCAGATCGGCAAAAAGCATGGTTGCCGTCTTTTTTTCGCCGTCCAGCGGAATCTCGCCGGACAGAATCTTGTCCCGGATCTCGGGCGTAACGTATCTGCCAAAGGATTCCCGGACGCGCTCGCGCTCGGCCAGCCCCTGGATCATCCGGTTGCCGGCATCTGCCAGCAAGCCAAGCTCGTCATTGGATACAACCCGGATCCGCCTGGTGAAATCGCCCTTTTCCACTTTTTCCACCACTTTGAGCATGGCATGGATGGGCTCGACCAGGGAGCGGCCCACCAGGCGGTTGAGCCGGAAGCCGATCACCACGAAAATCGCGCACAGGACCAGGGTAAAGAAAAAAATGTCAAAAACGAGCTGGCGGGAAAAACCCGGTTTGCCCATCACGTCCCACAAAACAAAGGCCAGGGTCACCACCAGGATCAAAAACGGGGTCAGGGTCCCTACCAGGTTGAGCAGCCGGATCCGCCGCATCACATCAACCCGGATCCCTCCGGGCACTTCGGTTAATCCGCCCTCCGGAAACACCAGTGGAATGAAGACATGCCGGGTATAGCTTTCCACGATAAAAAACGACAGGCAGGCTGTGATCAGCCCGATCATTACGGATCGAAACCAGAGAAGGGCCACCATCTTGACATCCATAGGCAATACGTCAAAAGCCCAGAAATAACCGGTCAGCGCGATGGGCACGGCAATGTAGACCGCCAGGTTGGCCGAAGCCAGGAGGATCGGCAGATTCAGGACCCTTCTTTTGATCTGCTCTTCGCTGTATTTGTCACATTGCTGGCCCCGGACCAGGGCGGAAAGAAAAGCGCAAATCGGACACTGAAAATAGTATTGAAGCATGGCCACTACCAGCAGAATAAACGGGAAAAGTGTAATCAGGTAATGCCCGGCCTCGTTTTCGAAAAGCGCCCGGCCGACCCACTCCGAGGTCATGGGGGTGAAAAAATTCAAAACCAGGATAATGGCAAAGCCCAGCAGGTTGGCCGCAATATTGCGGAAATAGAGGCCGAAATAAATCCGCCAGCGGGGAAATGCTCCGCTTTGAAGATCAGGCTGCATGATCTCCACCTTTGCCCGGGGCCGGCTTGACATTGCCCAGGCCTTCAAGCCGGAACTGCTTTTTCCGGCTGTATGCTTCAATTATCCGCACGGCTTCTGCGTTGCGCTTTTTCTGCGTCCCGGAGATGTTTGCCCGGAACCCCAGGTAAAACGGCCCCAGGAAGCTCGGCTCACCGCTGTACTGCTCGTGAATCACCGTGTGCGGGTGGGCGTAAAGCCAGCGAAGCTGCAGCGATGTCATGGAGCCCTCCGGCATCTGATCGAAAAACCGTTCAAGCTCCCGCAGGTCCTGTTCAACCAGGTTGCCCCAGCCCAGGATGAGGTTACCGTTGACCCGGATGCCGGCATTGCCGCAAATGCGCAGGGTTTCCAGGATATCGGCACAGGTGATACCCTTGTCCATGTATGCGAGCATGCGATCCGAGGGGAATTCTATGCCGATGCCCATGGTCAGTTCCGGCAGGACGGCTCCGTGCTGCTCAACCACCCGGGCCAGGGCCCGGTTTTCCGCCGTTGCGCAGCGCATGAACGTTCTGTATTCCAGATCGCTGCGCACAGGCAGACGGGGCAGGACTTCCCGGAGGTATCCGGGTTTCATCGAACCGGTATTGAGCCGGACGATTTTTTTGCCCGGATGCCCGAGATCGGAGAACTCGAATCCCATGTATCTGCGCTGCCGGAACAGCGACTTTGGAGCTTCCTTGATGTTGCAGTAAATGCACCGGCCCCAGTAACAGCCGTTGTCCAGGGTATAGGAAATATAGACGGGCGCATCTGCCGGGACAATTTGCCCGGGTATTGACAGTTTCCATTTGCCGGAAAAATCATCAACCCCGAAGAACTGTTCCACGCTTTTGCCGGTAATTGTCAGGTTTTGCGGCAAGGTGGCGTTTTCGCGCATATCAAAATACAAAGGCTCCCACTGACTGGTGCTACCGGCCCGTGCAGCGGCCACCGGACCGCCGGCCACAAAGGAAATCTGTGGATACATCTGCGCCCAGACATAAGCCTGGTACAAATGATTGATATAAGAGGCGCTCACATAGACCGTGCCCCGGGTAATAGGCAGCTCCCGGCCGGTGTAGGTTTCTTCTTTGTACCATTTGTCACTTTCGGGCTCATGGACCACCCAGTGAAAATCCCCGCGGCTTTGGCACAGGTCCCACACATCGGAAAACCCGTTTACCAGGTCCCAGTAGCCGCGCCGGGAGCGGCTCAAAAACTGTATGAACAACACTTCCTGCATGGATACTTACTCCTCGGATAGTTTTTTGCGGATCTTTTCTGCCAGGTCGCTTCGACCCTGCTTTTCCAAAAGCGGCAGCAGCTCGGTGTAAAACGGCTCCCTGTGGCGGATGTTGATTTTAAATGCATCAAACATCTCCGGGGTCACGTCGTCTTCCACAAAGGCCCGGGTCCGGTGCAGGGCATTGATGGCCACCAGCCCGGTCATGGTGCGCACGCATTTTTCGCACCGCCCGCAGTTGAGCCGGTCTTCCACGTTGGCCAGGCACACCCGGAAATTCTGGAACCCGGGCTCCCAGTCTGCCACGATTTTTAATTTTTCCAAGCGGCTCCATGCCACATCCCGGTGCCGGATCCGCAGATCAAAACTGCCGTATTCCGGATCAAGCATCGGATGGGAGCCGCACGGCGCCAAGTTTTCCAGGTCATAGGAGGATGCAATGTAGAAAAGATCCAGCCGGGAGGAAAACCCGTGGGCCACGGCCGCCAGCACCGCCCCGAAAAACCGGTTCAGCCAGAGATCCCGCTGGTCGCACAAATGCCGGATATTGGTATACACGGCAACCGTGTTGATCCCGGCTGCGGCCGTTACCTTTTCCATGGCCGCAACCCCCCGGTCAAACACGTGATATTTCATGCCCCGGGCCACCACCCCGCCGATATCAAAGCCGTGCACGAAAAAGCAGTCCCGCACGCGGCCCGGATGCGACGGCGGATAGTGCTGCATGTTCAACCGAAGTGCGGCTATGGAATCAATCCCGCCGGAATACATCATCCCGGCCCGGTGCTTCGGCGCACCGCTTTCCCCGGTTGCTTCCGCGATTTTTCCCGGCTCGATGCGCAAAGGCTGATAATCGCCCTGGGTCCACACCCGCATCAGGGCCATCACGGTTTCCAGGCCTTCCAGCAGTCCCGGACAGACCGTGCCATCGATGGCAATCCGCTTTTCCCCGAAATGCAGTGCCGGAATGATGCATCCCACCAGAAACGCGTGTGGATTGGCAGCCAGATCCCGGGCGTGTTCCGCGGTGGTTTCAATAAAAATCCGCTTTTCCGGCTGGTCGCAGTCCTCCCAGGTCACCGTGGCCCCGGCCCGGGTGCGACCCTCGCGTTGTCGTAATTGCAGGTCTCGTATCCGCATATCCGTAAATCCACAGGCATCAAATAAACGACAAGGTGAAATCGATAATTTCTGCGGCAATATCCCTGCCGGTGGCCGCCTCCAGGCCCCTGAACCCGGGGGAATAATTGACCTCGATCACCCACGGCGCCCCGGCCGCATCCACGACCAGATCCACGCCCGCAATGTCGAGCCCCACCGCCCGGCTGCTGTCTGCAGCGAGTTTTTCAATGTCCCCGGAAATCGAAACAGCCCGGATGTTGCCGCCCAGGTGAAAATTGGAGCGGAAATCCCCGGGTTTCGGGAAAAACTCCGCAGCCGCAGCGACGTTTCCGCCGATTACCAGCAACCGGAGATCCCTGCGCCCTTCAGGCGCGATAAAGGCCTGAAGCAATATCCCCTTTCCCGGCTCCAGGTGCGCATCCACGATCCGCTCGGCGTCCTGTCGGCTTGTCAGCAAAAACACTTCCGCGCCCTGCCGGCCCCTTAGCTTCTTGGCTACCACCGGAAAGCCGCCCAGGCGTTGAATCCCGGCAAAAAACACATCCCCGGAATTGGCAAAAACAGTGTCCGGCACCGGCAGCCCGCTAGCGACCAGGGCCTGGACTGTCAAAAACTTGTTGCCGGCAATTCGAATCGAATACACATCATTGACCAGGGGAATGCCCATGGCGGCAAAATGAGACAGCACGGTGAGGCTGGATGCCCCGATCTGGGCGCCCTGCCTGGGCAAAAGCACCCGGGCGATCCCCGGACCTTCCATGCCGTACATGCAGATGCTGCCCCGGTCAATCCACGGACCGACCCGGTATGGACTGAGAAGTCCGAGGCTGCATCCCCTGTCGGCGGCGGCTTCCATCAGCCGGCGATTGGGATGATAACCGTCGTCGCGGACAGTTACAACACCGATATCCATTTGCCCTCCATGCAGCTCGGTGGCTGTCCCGGCGCTACAGGCTGATCACCGCCGCATCACATGACAGGTTGATGAGTTCCGCGGCCGTTCCCATCCGCGCGCCCTCGATCAGGTCCTCCTCGGAAATCCGCCGCGCCTTTGCGCACGGTGTACAAGCCAGAATCGGCACTTCATGGGCCTGCAGGTAAGCAATCAGATCATCTGCCACATCCCCTGTTGCCGCACGCAGATTGTCCGCAAGGCCTTCCTTGGCAACATAAACCGCCTCGTCGAGCAGAAAAAGGGTCACGTTTTTACCCTCCTTGTGCGCCACAGTGGCCAGGTGCACCGCCCGGGTCGCCCGGTTGGGGTTGTCGGTTCCGCACGCCAGGGTGATCACCACGTTGTTTGTCATTTCAACCTCCTTTTGCGCTGATGCCGCTAATAAACATATTCAAAGCCGCGTAACTATTGTCCATCCAGAGATCGGATAATTTGTTCAAGTTCAAGGAAGGCGAAAATTTTAACCGCAGGAATACTCTAAGTATTTTGAGGATTAAAATTTGAGCCTGACGCAGAAATTGGGCAAATTCGACATTTCTGGATGGACAATAGCGATCAACTCCGGTCCTCAATCATCCACTCCGGAATCCAGATCCCCATCATTTTTCCTGATTTCGGACTCCGGTAAACCGCCACCTTCCGGGTGTTGTTGTTCAATGCAATTTTCTTGCCGCCGATATTGTCCTCCCCTACAATCGAGTATAACTTGCGCTTGCCCACCCGGGCCGTCAGCCCGGCCAGCATGTTGCTGGCAATCCCTTTGCCCCTGTACTCCGAACGCACCGAGCTGTAGCCCCGCTCCAGGTACCCGTCAAGATCCAGCCCGGTTTGTTCCCGGACCATTTCAGTAAACTGTGCACGGGGATGCTTGAGGGCGGCACAAGCGACGATCTCGCCGCTGTCGTCATGCACGTAGACGATCAGGAAGGCATGCGCAAGATTTTCGCGCACCCTTGCCGGGTCCACAGAGCCGCCGGATTCCACCAGCCGGGATATTCTGTCGAGATATCCTTCCGGCAGTTCGTCCGGAGAAGCAAAATAATAGGTGATGCCCGCAATGGTTTCAGAATCTTTCACGTTGCCGCCTTTCTTTCGGATTTGCCTCCCGACCCGCCTGCTGCATGCATTGCAGGTCTGTTCAAATAAATCAAATTGACGTCAGCGCCTATCCCAATTATTAATAATAAAAATGGATTTGTCCAGTACGGGCTGGAGCCAACCGCCCAGTTTAGGATAAAGGATGATGCCAATGCGAAATTCCGCTTTTCTCAGTGTTCTGGTCCTCTGTGTCCTGCTTGTCTGCTGCCGTGCGGCACCGGCGGCAGACAACACGTTTACAAACGAACTGGGCATGGAATTTGTGTATATCAAGCCTGGCACGTTCATGATGGGCAGCCCGGCAGACGAGCCGGACCGCAATCAAAGCGAAAAACAGCACCGGGCAACCATCACCGAACCATTTTACATGCAGGCCACGGAAGTCACCATCGGGCAATGGCAGGAGGTGATGGGCAAAAAATGGCTTTTTTCGCGAAAAGGGCCAAAGGACCGGCCCGTGACAGGGGTTTCCTGGCATGACTGCCGGGACTTTGTCCAGAAGCTCAGCAAACGGCTCGAAGGCACCTACCGCCTGCCCACCGAAACCCAGTGGGAATACGCATGCCGGGCCGGCACGCAGACAGCTTACTCCTGGGGCGATGAAATTGCGTGTACAGATGCAATGTTTGCCAACAGCCCGGTCAAATCCAGCAGGTGCGTGGAAACGGTAAAAAACATGGGCCTTGAGCCGGGAGCCCCGGCACCGGTGAAAAGCTATCCGCCCAATGCCTGGGGTATCCACGACATGCACGGAAACGTGTGGGAATGGTGCCGAAACTGTTTTGGCACCTATAACCGCCCCGGGGAAAATGGCAATTTTTCATGCAGCCGGCGCGTTCGCAGGGGCGGCTCCTGGTAC
This sequence comes from Desulfobacterales bacterium, assembly GCA_046537995.1. Lineage (GTDB taxonomy): Bacteria > Desulfobacterota > Desulfobacteria > Desulfobacterales > Desulfosalsimonadaceae > Desulfosalsimonas. Next base: position 14,466 of record JBKHJS010000012.1, on the reverse strand, counting down.
AGCAACGCCCACAACTTAAGAAGCGCCAACCGGGCCTGGGCCCACCCGGCCTCAAAATTCAAGACAACCGGCTTCCGGGTCATCAAAGAGGCCCCTTGATGCGAAACTGGCTGCTTAGATGGCTGAAACTGCACGAAGAGGAAATCGCGATTTTCCTCTGGGCTGCCACGCTGCTTTTTCTGCTGCGCAGCTCCGGGATGATCTTAAACAACTACGCGGAAACCGCATTTCTCAAGCGCTACGGGGTTGAGTACCTGCCGATTATCAACATGCTCAACTCTGTTGCCACCTTTGTGCTCACCGGCGTACTGGCGGCATTCATGGCCCGGGTCACCGGTACACGTCTGCTGGCCCTGCTTTTTATCTTCTGCGGCCTCTCGGTGGGCGGCATCCGGTTTCTCATTCCCATGGGCTATGATCTGATCTACCCGGTTCTTTTCATGCTCAAAAGCCAGTTCGAACTCCTGCAGGCCCTGCTTTTCTGGAACCTGGCCAACGATATTTTCAACACCCGGCAGTCCAAGCGCTTATTCCCGCTTCTGACCGCCGGCGGGGTCATCGGCCTGATCATCGGCAGTTTCGGCACGCCGTATCTGGCAGATTGGCTGCGGTTTGACAACCTGCTCCTGGTCTACCTGGCCGTCAGCCTGGTGGGTGCCGTGACAGTCACGGGCATGCAGGTGCACATGCGGGAAATCTCGCCCGGAACGCACCGGAGCAAAAGAGTGGCGGGCCGGCCGCCCTTAAAACACCAACTCCAAAGCGTCCTGCCCCTGATCCGGCAATCCACCCTGGTCAAGATCGTACTGGTGCTGACCTTCATGCCCAACGTGGTCATCCCGATCATGAACTACCAGTTCAACTATGCCGCGGATGCCTACTTTGCCAGCGAATCCGGCCTGCTCGCATTTTTTTCCAATTTCCGGGGGATATTAAACATCATCACCCTTGTGCTGCTCTTGTTTGTCGGGCGGATCTACGGCCGGTTCGGGCTGCCCGTTGCCCTGATGTTCCACCCGGCAAACTACGCCATCGCCTTTATCGCCTTTCTGATGCGATTTGACATCTTTTCGGCCATATATGCCCGGATGTCCACCAACATCCTGCGCACGGCCATCAACATGCCGGCCAATTCCATTTTGATCGGCCTGTTCCCGGAATCCTACCGGGCCATGGTCCGGCCGTTTCTCCGGGGAACCGTGGTCCGCGCTGCGCTGCTGACGGGATCGGCGCTGATCCTGATCTCCAGCCACCTCTTTCACCCGCGTTACCTGTCCCTGGTTGCCCTGCCCTTCGTGCTGGCCTGGTTTGCCGCGCCCGTTATACTGAAGAAAAAATACCCGGAAATCCTCATGAACCTGATCTCCCGCAATATGCTGGATCTCAAAAGCCTGGAGGAACAGAACCTGGGAAATCTGTTTAAAAAGGGACGCGTCGGAAGCGAACTCGTAGAATCATTCCGCAATGCCGAGGGCGAGGACGCGCTTTGGTATGCCCGGCTGCTGAAAAACCTGGACACGGAAAACATTGACGGGCTCATCCTGGAATCCATCCGCAAACAGGATGTGCCGGTCAAAATCCAGATGCTGGAAATGCTCTCAGAGACCCCGGGTCCGGATGCTGCCCGGGTCCTGGAACAAATGCTGCACTCCCGGGAAGACCCGCAGCTTACCGTTGCTGTGATAAAGGCCATCAAAAAAAACGGATCCGGCACCCCGGATCTCCGAGACAAGCTGGAAACGCTGGTGATGCATCCCCATCCCGGGATCCGGGGCAATGCCGCCGGATGCCTGTACCAGGACACGCCCGGGAAATACAAGCCGAAAATCGATGCCTGGCTCTACTCCCGGGAACTCGAGCAGCGGCGGGCGGGCGTGATCGCAGCGGGAGAGACCGGAGACCACGGTTATGCCGCGGTACTGGAAAGAATGCTTGATGACAGCGCCAATAAACCGATTTTTGCAGATCTCCTCGGCGCCCTGTCCGGGCTTGCCCCGGCGGAGATCAACCACCTGGCTGTCCGGTTTCTGGATCATCCCGAAGCCGGGCTCCGCGGGGCCGCGCTGGAAACACTGGGTGTCTCGGATGAAACCACCTTCAGGCAGGTGATCGGCCATCTCGGGGATCCGGATGACGCCGTTGCAGAAATCGCCCGCAAAAAAATCCAATCAGCCGGTTATATCAACGGCCAGGCCCTGATCGAAGCCCTGAACCGGCCCAACCGTCGGCAGCGGGAAGCAATCTTTGACCTGCTCGAGGAACTCAACATCAAGGACCTGGACCTGCTGCGCTTTACACAGCAAGGACTGGAGCGTGCCTATACCTGCCTTGCCAGAATCGCGGCCCTGGAAAAGCTGCCGGAAAGCCGGGGCAAGGCCCTGCTGCGGGAGCACCTCTACCAGAAAAAGGAAATCGTGCTGGAAAACACCTTCCGGGTCCTGTCCATTCATGACCGCAACGGCCAGATGCGCACCGTGTTCAGGGGCCTTTTTGCCGGCAGCCAGCGCCAGCGGGCAAACAGCATCGAACTGTTGGGCGATGTCATGGACCGCAAACTTTTTGAAATGGCAGACCCTCTGTTCGAGGGCGGCTCACTTTTCAATACCCTGGCTGCAGGGAGGAAATTTTTCCGGCTGCCAAGATATGCGTCCGTATCAAGGGATCTGTTTCCCGAACTGCTCAACAGCCCGGACTGGCTGGTAATCGTGCTTGCACTGTGCATCCTGCGGCACGAGCCCGAAATCCTGGAGCGGCACCGTGCGGCCGTGCAGGAATTGAAATCCGCATCTGATCCATGTATCCGCCGTATGGCGCAAAAAATCGACCCCGATGATACCGGGGTGCTTGACCCAAAGGAGCAAATCATGGATACTGAATTGACAGTTCCGGAAAAAATTCTGCTGCTGAAAAACATTGCCATTTTTTCCGGTCTCACGGTAAGCGAACTCGGGGCCATTGCCGCGGTCACCGAGGAAATCGACTACCCGGCAGACCAGGCCGTGATTGCCGAGGGCGAGCCCGGAGAACGGGTTTACCTGATCATCGAAGGGGAAGTGGCGGTCTGCAAGGGAAGCAACGCCCACCAGCAAATCCGGCTCGACACCATGGGCGCGGGTGATTATTTTGGAGAAATGGCGCTGTTTGAGGAGGCCGCACGTTCGGCCACCATCCGAACCCTGAAGCCCTCGCGCTTCCTGGTGCTGGACAAGCAGGAGTTTAACGAGCTGGTAAGAGAATACCCGGGCATTGCCCTGCAGATCTGCACGGTCCTAAGCCACCGCCTGCGGCATATTCACTCCAGGCTGGCCGAGGCCGAAGGCACACCCGGTGCAGAGGAGAAAGACCAATGCAGATAGCCTTTGTCATGGACAAGCTCGAAGCTATTGACCCGGCCTTTGAAACCACGGCCTCCCTGATGTATGAATGCAACCAGCGCGGTCACTCGGTATTCTTTCTCGAACCCCACGACATCTACGTCAGAAAACAGGATGTGGTTGCCCGGATGAAGGAGATAACGGTTGCCCCGAACCTGGATTTGCAGGAGTACTGGAAGAAAATCATCGCCCAGCAGCAGAAGGAGGCGCTCAGCTTTGAGGAGCTCGTGGAACTAGACGTACTGTTTCTGCGCAAGGATCCCCCGCTGAATTATACCTCCATTGAATTTCTGGCGCCCATCCGCGATCAGGTGTTTATGATCAACGACCCGGGCGGCATGGTCCTGGGCAACAGCAAGCTCTACACCCTTAACTTTCCGGATCTCGTACCCGAAACCCACATTTCCCGGGATCCTTCCCGGCTCAGAAAAATCATCGACACATTCGGCGGCGACATGGTGATCAAGCCCCTGGGCAGATTCGGCGGTCAGGGAATCATCAAGGTCAGCACCCGGGACCCGGAAAATCTTAATTCCCTGATCCAGTTCTACGTGAGTGCGCACAAGCCCTATGCCGAGCGCGAGCAAATCATGGTCCAGGAATACGTCAAGGCGGTCAAGGAACAGGGCGATGTCCGTATTCTGCTGTTAAACGGCGAGATCCTCGGGGCCATGTGCAGAAAACCGCCCGACGGCAGCTTCCGCACAAACATTCACGCCGGCGGAAAAGCCTTCAAGCATGACATCACCCCCCGGGAAAGGCAGATATGTGAACAGATCAAGCCGCGACTTATCCGGGACGGGCTGTATTTCGTGGGCATAGACCTTATTGACGAGAAGCTCATCGAGGTCAACTGCGTCAGCCCCGGCGGCATCCCCCGGATCAACCGCCTGGACGACATCAAGATCGAGGCAAAGGTCATCGATTTTGTCGAAAAACATGCGCTTGCCAGAAAGCAACACCTACAGGTGGCGCTATCATGAAAAAGGAGCCGATCATGCGCTTTTCCGCCAAGCATCCCTTGGTATCCCTGCTGACGGTTTTGCTGCTGCTGCTGACAGCCGCGGCCACGGCCGGGGCCGCGCAAACCACCCTGAGGATCGGGATTTCCGAGGAACCCCGGACGTTAAACGTCTGGAAGGCTTCGGATGCAAACTCCAACAAGCTTCTGTCTTTGATATACCAGCCCCTCTACACCCAGGACCCGGAAACCCTTGAGCTCACGCCGTGGCTGGCCGAATCCATGCCGGAATGGGACCCGGAAAAAAATACCTACACCATGAAACTCAGGGAGGCCAAGTGGGCGGACGGATCCCCGGTAACCGCGGATGACGTGGTATTTACCGTCCGGACCATCAAGGAATTCAAGGTGCCCAAGTACCATTCCGAGTGGGAATTCGTGGAAAAAGTTCAAGCCGTGGATGAGCGCACCGTGCGCTTCGTTTTAAAAGAGCCCAAGGCCACGTTTCTGACCCGGACCCTGATCAACTACGTGATACCCGAAAAACAATGGGCCCCGCTGGTGGAAAAGGCGAAAAAGCAGGAAAAACCATTAAACGCGCTGTTAAACACCCGGGTGGAAGAGCCCCTGGGATGCGGACCGTTTGTGCTCAAGCAGTGGAAGGAAGGCAACTACCTTTACCTGAAGAAAAACGCGCACTTCTTCGGGCAGGGCCGGACCATAAACGACCGCCGGCTCGGGCCGCACATGGATGCGGTTTTGTTCAAGGTCTACGGCACCGCGGACGTGGCCATCATGGCGCTGAGGAAAAAAAACATCGATTTTCTGTGGTGGTCCATCCAGCCCGGATACATTGAAGGCCTGGAAAAGGCCGAAGACATCCGGGTCTTTGTCAACGAAAAAAGCGCCCTGTACTACATGGGATTTAACGTGCGAAAGGCGCCGTTTTCAGATCCGGCGCTCCGGCAGGCAGCAGCCGTACTCATTGACAAGGACTTTATCATCAGCCGGGTGCTGCAGGGGTATGCCTCCCCCATGGAATCCATCATCCCGAGTGAAAACAGGTTCTGGCGCGCCGGTGACCTGCCGGCATGGGGCAGCGGCCTTTCGCGCAGCGAGCGGATCAAAAAGGCATATCAGCGTCTTTCGGAAAACGACTACACCTGGAAGAACCCGCCGGTAAACGAGGCCGGGGAGGTGGTCTCCCCATCCCGGATTCTGCTGCCAGACGGCGAAAAAATGGAAAAATTCACCATCCTCACCCCGCCGGCAGATTATGACCCCAACCGGGCCACCTGCGGGGTGATGATCCAGGAGTGGCTAAACGAGCTGGGCATTCCGGCCTCGGCCCGGCCCATGTCATTTGGCGCCCTGCTGGAAAGGATCAAGCAAAAACATGAATTTGACACATTCATTCTCGGCTACGGCCGCCTGTCCCTGGATCCCGACTATTTGAGAAGCTTTTTCCATTCGGAAAACGACAAGGCGGGCGGATGGAACATGAGCGGATACCACAACCCGGATTTTGACAGGCTGGCCGAAAAGTCAATCGCTGAAATGGACACGAAAAAGCGAAGGAAAATGATCCACCGGATGCAGGAAATGGTCATGAACGACGTGCCCTACATCCCGCTGTACAACCCTTCGGCCATCGAGGCCGTGGCCGCGGACCGGTTTTCCGGCTGGGTACAGATGGTGGGCGGCATCGGCAATATCTGGTCTATCTGTCAGGTCAAACCGCAATAAAGCCGATTGCATATGAATCTCAGAAAGCTGATTCTGCGAAGAAGCCTGGAAATCCTGCTCATCTTTTTCGTGATCCTGACCATCCTGTTTCTGCTTTTTCACCTGGCGCCCGGGGACCCGGTCTCGCGCATGGTCGAGCCCGGCATGACGGCCGAGGATGCGCAAATGCTGATCTCCCAGCTCGGCTTAGACCAGCCCCTTTGGCTCCAGTACCTGTATTATATCAAGAATTTTTTCGTCGGCAATTTCGGGATATCGTTTCACTACGGCCAGCCGGTGATCAACATTATCGGCATGCGGCTGCCCAACACCATCCTGCTGTTTACCACATCGGTTTTTCTCTCCGCGCTTGCCGGGGTCTTCTGGGGCAAGATCGTGGCCTGGTACAAGGGCCGGCCGGTGGACACCGCGGTGACCATCCTTTCCCTGGTGTGCCACACCCTGTTTCTGCCGTGGATCGCCCTGCTGTTTATCTGGATCTTTGCCTACCGCGTGGGCTGGTTTCCCCTAAACGGGATGATCACGCCGGAACTGTGGCTCGATCCTACCACCGGCTTTTTTGCAAAGGCCGCAGACATCGCTCATCACATGTTGCTGCCGCTGCTGACCCTGTTTATCATCCACGTGGGGGAATACCTGCTGATCATGCGCAGCAGCATGCTTGAGACCCTCAGGGAGGACTATATCCTGACCGCCCGGGCCAAGGGGCTTTCGGAAAAACGGGTCAGAAACCGCCACGCCGCGCCCAATGCCTATCTGCCGGTGGTCACCAATGTCGGCCTGAGCCTGGCATTTTCAATCAACGGAGGGGCGCTGACCGAAACCGTTTTTTCCTGGCCGGGCATCGGCAGGGAATTGATTTTTGCAGTCAGCAACAACGATTACCCCCTGGCCATGGCGTGCTTTTTGTTTATCTCGCTCGTTGTGCTCGTGGCCAACCTGGTTGTGGACGTGATTTATGCATACCTTGACCCGCGGATCCGGTACTGATGACAAAACTGGCAAAACAGAAAATAAGGGAAAAAATCGCCCGCACATACAACCTGGAACGGGTTGGAGAAGGCTGGTCCCTGTTTTACGACAACCCGGTGGGGAAAATCGGGATGTTCCTGCTGATTTTCTTCGGGCTCATGGCAGTGATAAGCTATATTCCGCCGCTGATCGACCCGATGTACCACCCCATGACCGGGGCGGACCCGGGGATTTCCAATGCAACGCCCCCGAGCCTGACGCACTGGCTGGGCACGGACAACCTGGGCCGGGATCTTTTCAGCCAGCTGTTGACCGGGGCCAGGATCGCATTTTTGGTCGGCATTTCCGCGGCCTTCATGAGCATCGTCCTGGGCACCCTGATCGGCATGATCGCCGGCTACGGCGGCAGGATCACCGACGGGGTGCTCATGCGCTTTGCCGACATGATCATGGTGATGCCCTCGCTGCTGGTGGTGCTGCTGCTGGCCTCGCTTTTCGGCCAGCTCAATATCTGGATCATCGTGATGCTGATCGCTTTTTTCCGCTGGCCCGGGGTCTCGCGCGTGATCCGATCGCAGACCCTGTCTTTGAAGCAGCGCCCGTTTATCGACATGGCACGGGTGGCGGGCGCATCGCATTTGCGCATCATTTTCCGCCACATTCTGCCAAATGTCCTGCCCATGGCGTTTTTGTACATGACCTTCCGGGTCACCTCGGCCATTATCGTGGAGGCGGCCCTGGCGTTTCTGGGATTCGGTGATCCCAATACCGTGAGCTGGGGCATGATGCTCCAGTGGGTCTGGAAAACCGGGCACATGTTCCAGGCGCCCTACTGGCTGCTGCCCCCGGGCATCTGTATTTCGCTGATCACGCTGTCGTTTTACATGATCGGCCGGGCCATGGAGGAGGTGCTGGATCCAAGGCTGCGCCGGGAAGAGGAGATTGGATAAAATCCGAATATCGAAACCCGAAATTCGCGCGAAGCATCCCGTAAGGGATAAACAAATTCGAAACGCGAATGACCGAATGACCCAAACAAACCCGCATTGGTCTTACGTTTCTGTCATTGCGTCATTCAAATTTCTATCATTGTTTCGGATTTCGAAATTCGGATTTCGAAATTATGGCCACAAACAGAAAAAAACCTGACCAATTTATAACCTCGGGGATATGTACCCGACGCCGGGAGCTACATAACCAATGGCTCTTTTAGAAGTTGACAACCTGAGCATTGCCTACCGCACGCGCACGGGCACGGCCATGGCCGTGGACGGGGCGAGTTTCTGCCTGGAAAAGGGCAACTCCGTGGGCATCGTGGGAGAGTCGGGATGCGGCAAAACCACCATCGGCATGGGACTGATGCGCCTTTTGCCGCCAAACGCGATTGTTCAAAGCGGCAGGATCGGTTTTTCCGGAATGGACCTGCTGGCCCTGCCAGATGACCGCATGCAGGCGGTACGCTGGAAACGCATTTCCATGATTTTCCAGGCGGCCATGAACGCCCTGAACCCGGTACACAAGGTGGGCGACCAGATCATCGAGGCCATCCGGACCCATTTTCCGGAAACTTCCAGGGCCGAAGCCGCAGCCCGGGTAGATCAGCTCTACGAGATGGTGGATATTCCCCGAAGCCGTGTTTTTGACTATCCCCATCAGTACAGCGGCGGCATGAAGCAGCGGGCCGTCATTGCCATGGCGCTTTCCTGCAACCCGGACCTGATCATCGCAGATGAGCCCACCACCGCCCTGGACGTAATCGTCCAGGACCAGATCATCCGGAAAATCAAGCAGATTCAGCACGAGCAAAACATTGCCGTGATTTTCATCTCCCATGACATCGGGGTGGTGGCCGAAGTCTGCCACGACATCATGGTCATGTACCGGGGAAGAATCGTGGAGGCCGGCCGGCGCGAGGAGGTATTCCAAACCCCGGCCCATCCATATACCCAGGCGCTGCTGGCATCCTATTTGACCATTGACGGGGTGGTGGACGTGGACTTCGCACAAACGCCGCCCTGCGAATATCCCGAAGAGGTTTCCCCGGAAATCTGCGGCTATATTGAAAACTGTCCGCGGGCCACCGAGGCCTGCCGAACCCACAAGCCGCAGTGGCGGGAACTTTCCGCGACACACAAGGTATACTGCAGTTTATGTGAATAAAAGGGCAAATGCAGATGCAAACAAAGCCAAACCCGGAAAACCCGAACCTCCTGGAAGTCGAGGGGGTGAAAAAAACCTACCGCGACGAGCGGGGACTTTTCAGGACTTCAGGGGAAACTTTAACCGCGTTAAACAATGTGTGCCTGGCCATCGGCCAGGGCGAGATATTCGGACTGGTGGGCGCCAGCGGCAGTGGCAAAACCACCCTGGGGCGCCTGGTGCTCCATCTTGAGTCCATGGATGCCGGATCCATCCGTTTTCACGGCACGAAGATCCAGCGCCTGAAGGGGGCCGCGTTAAAGGCATTCCGGCGCCGGGTCCAGATGATCCCCCAGGATCCCTACCAGTCGTTAAACCCCTACATGTCGGTCTACGACACCGTGGCCGAACCCCTGGTCATACACCGCAGCGCCGCAAAAGAAAAAAGAAGCCATCTGGTGGAAGACGCGCTCCGGGCCGCCGGATTGACGCCGGCAAAGGCGTATTTCAACCGATATCCCCACCAGTTAAGCGGCGGCCAGCGCCAGCGCGCGGCCATTGCCCGGGCCATGGTGCTTTCCCCGGAGTTCGTGATTGCAGACGAGCCCACCTCAATGCTGGATGCCTCCATCTCGTTTACCATTTTCAAGCTCCTGGCTGAAATCCGGAAGCAAAGGGGGGTGACATTCCTGTTTATCACCCATGACCTGGCTGCCGCGCGCTTTTTGTGCGACCGGATCGCGGTGATTTACCACGGCGAAATCGTGGAAAGCGGCCCGGCTGAATCAATCATTTGCCATCCGCAGTCCGTCTACACCCGGGCCCTGATTGACGCCCAGCCCAGGTTCAGCTTTATGAAAAAACAGGAGGCGCCATGATCTACCCTTTTGTCATCTCCATGCCCCATTGCGCAAGCTTTGTGCCTGCAGACATCCGGGCGGACATGGCGCTATCGGACGAAGAAATCCGGGATTCAAAGGATTTCGGCAGCGCGGAGATATTCCAGGACCTGCCTGTAAAAAAGAGGCTCCAGGCCGGATACAGCCGCCTGGTAACGGATTTAAACCGCGACTCGGCCAACCGCGGACCCAAGGGCGTGGTGGCGGAAACCGACTACCGGGGCCGGCAAATCTACCTGCCCGGCAGATATCCGGATGAACAATCCGTCGAAGAGCGGATCCGAAAGTATTACGACCCGTATCACCATGAACTGGCCCGGGCCCTGGCAGACCCGGAAATCCGGGGCCTGTTTGACTGCCACTCCCTAAACGGCACCGGCCCGGTGGACGCACCGGATGCCGGGAAAAAGCGGAAAAACATCATCCTGAGCAACAACGGCGCACCAGACGGCGGCCCGGATTCCCGCCTGGAAGAACCCACCTGCCCGGCCGAAACCGTGGCGCTGGTCAAATCCGCACTCGAGGCGGCCGGATTTTCCGTGGCGGTCAACGTACCCTACCGGGGCGGGTTCATCACCGTGCATTACGGCCGGCTTATGTCCGCCCGGGGCGGGTTTGCCCTGCAGATCGAGATGAACCAGGACCTCTACATGCCCCCGGGCACGTCCGAACCCGACCCGGAACAGCTCGAAGACGTGCGCAAACGGATTTTTTCCGCATTTGAAACCATTGCCAAAACAGAGGTGTCATGAAAGCCCTTCAGTTCAACGTCACCACGGGCAGGTTTGTTGCTGCCAAAATCCTGGGCAGCATCTTCGGCAGCCGGGTGTTTTACGCGGGACCGGCAAAAACCCTGCAGATAACCGATATTGACGAACCCGGGCTGCCCTCGCCGGACTGGGCCAAAATCCGGACCCGCTATTGCGGATTCTGCGGCAGCGACCTGAACCTGATCCGGCTGCACGATTCGCCCACCGCCTCGCCGTTTACCTCGTTTCCCTGCGTCATGGGCCATGAAATCACGGGCCGGATCACGGAAACCGGACTACATGTGCGGGATTTTACCCCGGGCGAACGGGTGGTCATCGTTCCGGCCCTGGGATGCGAAACCCGCGGGATTTCGCCCCTGTGTCCGAGCTGCCGGGCCGGACGGGCGAGCAACTGCGAAAACTTTGCCGAGGGCAGCCTGCCGCCGGGGATGTTCACCGGCATTAACCGCGCCATCAACGGCGGGTTTGCCCCGTACGTGGTGGCCCACAAAAGCCAGATGTTCCGGGTGCCCGAAGGTCTCAGCGACACGGCCGCGGTCATGACCGAGCCGGCCGCCGTGGCCCTGCAGGCAGTGTTTGAAAACCCGCCACGCCCCGGGGAAAAAGTCCTGGTGGTGGGCGGCGGGGTTATCGGGAACCTGATTGTTCAGGCCCTGCGCGTGCTGACGCCTGATTGCCGCATATCCGTGATCGAGCCCTCGGATTTTGCCGCCTCCCTGGCCCGGGACATGGGCGCCGACGAGGTCATTGCCCCCGGCAGGGTAACCGAACAAATCAGCCGGATCACGGGCGCCCGCAGTTACAAGCCAATGCTCGGCCCGGAAATCCTGATGGGCGGATTTGCCCGCATTTTCGACACCGTGGCCGGCAGTGCCACCCTGAACATGAGCCTGCGGGCCCTGGCGGCCATGGGAACGCTTAGCATGGTGGGCATCGGCGCAAACATCAAGATCGATCCCACCCCCTTGTGGCTCAAGCTCCAGACCGTTCAGGGCGCGTATGGATACGGCATGGTCACCCACCAGGGCGAGCGGCGCCACGCATTTGCAATCGCACTGGAATTGATGCATAATGGAAAAATCCGGGCCGAACCCCTGGTCACGCACAGGTTTGCCCTTGAAAACTTCCGCGAAATGATCGCGGTCAACCTGGACAAGGCCCGGCACAGGGCCATGAAAACCGTGGTTTCGTTCGGGGAGGCAGAAGCCGGGCAACCGCAGCCCCTTTGATAAAAGGAAAACAATCCGGAGGAAAAACACATGCGCTTTTCCGCCCTGCTGTTCGTGCTGGCCGGGATATTGAGATTTGCCGCCTGGTTTAACCGGGAATTTCGGAAATTCATCCGCCCGGTGCGGGTGCGGATCCTGATCAAGACCGCGGACAACCGGCGCGGCCGGCTGTTTGTATTTGACAGGGGAAAGGTCTCCACGCGCAGGGGCGCGCACGCCGATCATGACGCGGCCCTGGTATTTTCCGACCCGGCGGCCGGGTTTTCCGTGCTGACCGACAAGCGGCCCTCGGCCTCGTTTGACGCCGCAGCAGACGGCAAGCTCCGGGTGGAGGGCATGAGCATATACGCCCAGTGGTTTGAACAGGCCATGAACCGGGTCATATAACGCCCCCTGTTTCATGAACCACATATGCGATTTCGCACATTAAAGATAAAACCTGCAGTAAACCACGAAGAGCACGAAGAAAGAATCATATAAAAACAATAAGTTCGTGAGCTTCGGGTTACAATTCCGGCATTTGCAAAAACTTCACGCTTTAAGGGAGGATGCAATGGGCAGGATTTACGGCGGCCACCTGGCGGCAAAATACATGAAGCAGACGGAAAACGTCACCACCGTGTTTACCATCTCCGGCGGCCACATCGAGAACCTGCTCGACGGGTTCACCGAATACGGCATCCGCACCATTGACGTGCGCCACGAGCAGGCCGCGGCCATGATGGCGCATGCATGGTCCATATACACGGGCGAGCCGGGCGTATGCCTGGTTACCGCCGGGCCCGGATTCACCAACGCGCTCACGGGCATTGCCAATGCCGCCCTGGACAACGCGCCCCTGGTGGTGCTCTGCGGCCGGCATCCCCTGCGCGACGACCTGACCGGCGCGCTCCAGGAATTAAACCAGGTGGACATGGTCAAGCCGGTTGCCAAGTGGACGGCCACCTGCTATGAGACCCGCCGCATCCCGGAATATCTTTCCACCGCCTTCCGCCAGGCCGTCACCGGCCGGCCCGGACCGGTATTCCTGGAACTGCCGCCCGACATCCTGTTTGCCGCGGAAGAAGAAAAAAATATCGAAATCCCCCGGCGCAAACATCACAAGTGCGTTGTCCACCCGGCCCAAGAAGAGCTCGCCGCGGCCGCGGACCTGATCAACAGGGCAGAGCGGCCGGTTTTCCTGGGCGGCAGCGGCATCGGCTTCAGCCCTTGCCGCGGTGCCTTGCAGGCGTTTGTCGAGACCACCGGCATGCCGTTTGCGCTGTTTAACAACGGCCGGGGCACCCTGCCCGACGATCACGCCCGGTGCATCAACGACTGCGGCTTTACCGGCATCATGAGCGGCCTGCCTCAGGCAGACGTGATCGTGGCCGCGGGCATCCGGTTTAACTGGATGCTGCAGTCCGGCAGCCATTTCCCGGATGCCAAGGTGGTGCGCATTGACATCGACCCCGCGGAGATCGACCGCAACCGGGCTGCTGACGCGGGCCTGACCGGCGACTGCGCAGATGTGCTCGGGCGCCTCAATCCCCTGCTTGAAAAACACGATCACGCAGACTGGGCCGCCCGCCTGAAAAACGCCTGCAGCGCGTTTATGACCACGGAGCTGGAAAAACGCCAGCAGGCCGCAGACCCCATCCATCCGGTCCGCCTGGTGGCCAAAATCCAGGAATTTTTCGGCACGGACGCCTATTACGTGGCAGACGGCGGGGATACAACCTACTACGGCGTGGCCGGATTCCTGTCAAAAAACCGCGCCGGCGTGCTGGCCCCTGCCAGCGGGCTGCTTGGCTGCCTGGGCACGGGCATTCCCTTTGCCATGGCAGCCAAGCTGATCCACCCGGACAAGCCGGCGGTGATATTCAACGGAGACGGCTCCTTCGGGTTTAACAGCATGGAGTTTGACACGGCAGTTCGCCACAACATCCCCGTAATCTGCGTGGTCAACAACGACTGCGCCTGGGGCATGATCAAGCACGCCCAGGAAATGAGCCTGGGCGCGGAGCGCTGCACCTGCTCGGAGCTGGGCATGCGCAACTACCACCAGATGGTTGCCGGCCTGGGCGGCCACGGCGAGTTGGTCACAACCGATGACCAGATCCTGCCGGCCCTGCAGCGGGCCGTGGACTCGGGCAAACCCGCCTGCATCAACGTGGTCACCGACCCGAATGTCACCAGCCCGGCCACGGTTCTGTTTTACCAGAGCTTTACAGGCTTCGGGCAGTAGACACCCCCCTGTGTATAACTCGGTATCGCTATCGCTATCGGTATCGGGATCGCTATCGGTAACGCTATCGGGATCGCTATCGAAATCGATCCTGTCGTCCCAGCGCTTGACATTATGCAACATGTGATATATAAATATGTATATCACAT
>JBKHJS010000084.1:0-9969 GCA_046537995.1 Desulfobacterales bacterium | reverse complement strand
TTCTTGACATTCAAACGTTTGTTTTATACAAATGTTTTAATCAGGAACAGGCAGTTCAATCCATTCCATTCCGCCCATTTACGGGAGAACAAGGTGGCAGAAGCAGAAGACAATACGCGGGAACGGCTGCTGGATCATGGCGAACGGCTCTTTGCGGAAAAGGGCTTTTCCGCTGTCAGCGTACGGGAGATCACTGCAGCGGCAAACTGCAACCTGGCGGCAATCAATTACCATTTCGGCAGCAAGCAGGGTCTCTACCTGGCGGTGTTCCGCGAAAGGTGGGCGCATCGGGCCCGGCGGGTACGGCTGCACTTTTCGCAAACACTTGCCGGCAAAACGCGCCGGGATCTTGAAGACGTGATAGGCGCCATGGCCAATGCCTTCCTGGAAGGGCCGATGTCCGAGGCTGAAAGGCGGTGCCACATTCAGCTCATGCAGCGGGAAATGGCGGATCCCGGAGATGCGCTGAGCATGGTGGTCGAGGATGTCATGCGCCCGTATATCCTGGAGATTACTGATCTGGTACGTCCCCATTTGAATGGCCCCGTGGATGAAAGACGACTGCGGCTTTCCGTTTTGAGCATTCTGGGCGTGATCCTGTATTTTTTTCTGGCACGCCCGGCCGTGTCCCGGATCGTGGAGCAGGAATATGACAGCCGGTTTAAGCCGGAACTGGTTTCTCACATCACGGCGTTTTCCCTGCACGGCATCTATTCGCTGAACCAGGAGTGATAAGCCTGTAAAAGGTCTTTTTTACAGGCAGTGTGAAGTTTTAAGTGATTAAGTGTTTAAGTAAAATCAAAATCTTATATTTTCATTGCTTGGCGGACAGAACATTTTTTAGCCTTCCAAGGAAATCCTTTTTTGCGCTCTTGCGAAATTGCACTTCGTTGCCCTGACGGCGGTGCGGAAAAGCGGGTTTCTGAGCGGAAATTGAGGCTCGGAGAGGCTCCTGGAGCGAGGAAACTCCTTTTTCGCGCCGCCGATCAGCAAAGGCGCTTACGGATTTCCTTTGTTGCAAAAATACCGCCCTGGCGGGCTAAGCAGCTTTTTAGGAATTCATCAGGAGTGATAAACAATGAGACGGAATTCTGCATACCTTCTGCCCGGGTTCGTTTTTGTCCTGGTATTGGCATCGGCCGGGTGCATGCGGCTGGGTCCGGATTACAGCCGCCCTGATGCCGGCTTTAGGATTCCCGCAGATTTCCTGTCCGGAAAACAGGCCGAAACCGCCGCGTATGTCCCGCAGGACAGGTGGTGGCAAGCATTCGGGGATTCCGGGTTAAACCGGGTTGTATCGGCTGTTGTCAAAAACAATCCGGATATTGCCCAGGCTGCCGCAGGAGTTATGGAGGCACGGGCGGCTGTGACGCAGAAAGGGGCGGATCAATATCCCTCCCTGAATCTGGAGGCCCGGGCTGAGACCCAGGAGCAGCAGTACATCAACCCGATTACTCGGGAAAACGAATCCGTGGAGATCGACACTTACAGCCTTTCGCTGCCGGCCTCCTTTGAACTGGACCTGTGGGGCCGGCTGGCCCGGGCCAGCCAGGCCGCACGGGCAGATCTGCTGGCAGCCGAGCAAAACCGCAGAACCATGGTTCAGTCACTGGTTGCCGAAGCGGTGAACCTGTATTTGCGGATCCGGTTTCTCGAACGGCAGATCGATATCACCGAAAGCATGATGTCAAGCCACAAGCAGAACCTGGAACTTGTTGAAGCGCGTTACCAGCGGGGCCTGAGCTCTGTGCTTGACGTGCACCAGGCACGGCGCTCCTTGGCCCGGGCCGAGTCCGAGCTGCCGTCGTTGACCGAGGCAAGGGGCAAGGCCCGGCATTCCCTTTCGATTCTTCAGGGCAAATATCCCGAAGACAGCAAGCCGGAAGATACGGATAGCCAGCCGCCGGACTTTGGCATGCCGCCCCCGGTGCCTGCAGGCCTGCCCGCGGAGTTGTTGAATCGGCGTCCGGACATCCGATCGGCCGAAGCCGCTCTGGAGGCTGCCTGCGCCCGCATCGGCGTGGCCAGGGCAAGCCGTTTCCCGCAGATCACGCTTACCGGCAGTTTCGGATACACCAGCGAGGAGCTTGAATCCCTGTTTGAGCCGGAAAACCAGTTGTGGCGCCTGGCAGCAGGCGGCGTGCAGCCCCTGTTTGATGCCGGGCGACGCGCGGCAGCCGAACGCGCGGCCCGGGCCCGGTATGAAAAGCAGCTGGCCGCATATGCAAAGACCGTACTAAATGCCTTTGCCGAGGTGGAAGACGCCCTGCTTGCCCGCCAGCAGCTGCTCAAGCGGCGAAATCGGCTCGTTCATCTGCGTTCCGAAGCCGAGGCCACCCTGGAAAGTGCACTGGACAGGTATCAAAGAGGGCTGACCCCATATCTGAACGTGCTTGATGCCCGGCAAACCCTTTATCAGGCCAGGCTGGACCTGGCCGAGGCCGAACACAGCATCTACAGCAACCGGGTAAAACTGCACCGGGCCCTGGGCGGGGGATGGGACCGGATTGAGTAAATTTTACAGGAAAACGCCATGAACCGTAGAATCAGGATTCTTATTCATGTTTTGCTGGTATTGGCCGTGCTCGGCCTCGGGTTTGCCGGTTTTTACAAGCTGAAATCCGGCCGGGAGGCCCTGAGCCGGCAGGCGCCGGAAGCTTCCCTGCCGCTGGTGCGAACGGTACCGGTCAGGATCAGGGACATGGAAATGACGCTCTCAGGTGAGGGCACCGTTGGCCCGTTGGAAGAAACACAGATCACCCCCCAGGTCAGCGGAAAAGTGGTGCATATTTCCGATGAACTGGTCAACGGGGGGGCATTTCAAAAAGGCGAGCTCATGCTTGCCATTGCGGACGCGGATTATGAAATCGCGGTAACCCTTGCCCGGGCCGGGCTCCGGGAGGCGGAAAACAGGTATGAGAACGCGCTGGAGGAAAACCGGGCAGCTATCAGCGAGTGGAAAAGTCTGCATCCGGACAGGGAGCCCCCGCCCCTTGTAGCAAAAAAGCCGCAACTAAAAGCCGCCAAAGCCAACCTTGAAGCCCAGCAGGCCAACCTGGAAAAAGCGCGCCTAAATCTCAGGCGCACGAAAATACACGCCCCCTTTAATTGCCGGGTCAGCGCAGAACAGGTGGACATGGGCCAGTACGTATCCCCGGGCCAGGCGCTGGCCACGGTGTATGCCACGGATGCCGTTGAAATCGTGGTTCCCATGGAAGGCAGATCCCTGAAGTGGTTCGATCTGCCGGGTTTTACCACGGACGGCAAGAAAGGCGCTTCAGCCACGGTCACCGCACAGGTGGCAGGAGATCGCCACTCCTGGGAAGGTGAAGTGATGCGGGTCCAGGGAAAAATTGATCCCAATACCCGGATGGTCAACGTGGTGATCCGGGTGCCCGATCCATATGCAAGCACGCCGCCGCTGGCTCCGGGCCAGTTTGCCGAGGTCGAAATAACCGGGCAGACAATTGCCGATGCGGCCGTGATACCCGTTAATGCGATCCGCGGGGAAAATACGGTCTGGGCGGTCAATCCGGCAAATGACCGGCTGCATATCCGAGAGGTGGACATTGCATACATGGACGAGCAGGGAGCCGTTGTGCAGAGCGGGCTCAAGGACGGAGAATATGTAGCGGTTTCTTCCATCAAGGGTGTTACCGAAGGCATGAAAGTGAAGTACGTGGATATCACCGCGGGGGACGATTCATGAGATCGGTGGTTGCCTGGTTTGCGGAAAATCATGTCGCGGCCAACCTGTTGATGGTTTTTATCCTGCTGGCCGGCCTCGCGGTTGCCGTGGGAATCAAGCTCGAAATCTTCCCGGAAACCGAGCTGGATAAAATCAGTGTCAGCGTGGAATATCCCGACGCTTCCCCCTCGGAAGTCGAAGAGGGGGTCATCCGGCGCATCGAGGAAAAGGTCGCCGGCATCGAGGGAATCAAGCGCATCGACTCGGTGGCCAGAGAGGGCGTGGGCCGGATCACCATTGAGGCCATGACCGGAGGGGACATCAAGAAGCTTCTCGATGATGTCAAGTCCGAGGTGGACCGGATCACCACCCTGCCAGACGAGGCCGAGGAGCCGGAAGTCCGGGAGATGACCCGCCGGATACAGGTCATCAGCGTGGCGGTCTATGGAAATACTTCGGAGCAGACCCTCAAGCATCTGGCCCAGACGGTCAAGGACGATTTGACCCACCTCGAGGGCATCACCCAGGCGGAAATCTCGGCGGTTCGCGAAAATGAAATCCACCTGGAAATCCCCGAAAAAAACCTTCGCAAATACAACCTCACCATGAGCGCGGTGGCTGACGCGGTGGCCCAAAACAGCCTGGACCTGCCCGCGGGCAGCGTGGATGCAGAGGAAGGAGAGGTGCTTATCCGGGCCAAGGGCAGGCGCTATCATGCCGGCGAGTACCGGGATATTCCGGTAATTACCCGGCCTGACGGCACCCGCATCACCGTGGGGGACCTGGCCGTGCTCAAGGAGGGATTTGCCGATGTGGACATGGCCGCCAGTTTCCAGGGCAAGCCGGCCGTTATTGTTAACGTCTACCGGGTGGCTGACCAGAGCGCCCTGGAAGTGGCCCAAAAGGTTCGCGGGTACGTGGAGCAAGCCAGACCCGGGCTTCCCCGGGGCGTGGGCATTGACACGTACCAGGACATGTCCACGGTTTTAAAAAGCCGTATCGAATTGTTGACCAAGAACCTGTTTTACGGGCTCATCCTGGTCAGTTTTTTGCTGGGGGCGTTTTTAAACGTTCGCCTGGCCTTCTGGGTCACCCTGGGCATTCCCATCAGCTTTGCCTTCGGCCTGATGCTGCTGCCGCAGTATGATGTCTCGCTGAACATGATCTCCCTGTTTGCCTTTATCATGGTACTGGGCATCGTGGTCGATGATGCCATCATTGTCGGGGAAAATGTTTTTCGCAAGCAGGAAGAGGGCATGGGGCAGCTTCCGGCCGCCGTGGAGGGGACACTGGAGGTGGGCCGCCCCGTGATATTTTCCGTGCTGACCACCATGGTGGCCTTTGCGCCGCTGCTTGCCATTGGCGGTACCATGGGCAAGCTCATGCGCGATATCCCGGTGGTGGTGATCCTGGTGCTGCTGGGATCGCTGGTGGAATCCCTGCTGATTCTTCCCTGCCACCTGGCCTACAGCAAGGCCGCGGGCAATGGAAACGGACGCAGGCCCAAGCGGATGACCCGGGTGCTGCAGTGGATGGTCGCCCATCCCTATCGCCGGGCGCTGTCGGTTTGCATTCGGTGGCGGTATGCCGTGGTGGCCCTGGGTGTGACTGTGCTGCTTCTGACTTTCGGGATGTATGCGGCCGGCAAAATCAAGTACACGTTTTTTCCCAAAGTCGAAGGCAACATGATGCAGTGCATGATCACCATGCCCGTGGGCACGCCAATGGAGCGCACCGGGGAGCTGGCCAGGAAGGTGGAGACAACCGCGGAAGAACTGCTTGCCGAAAAAGACGCCCGTCGTCCGGACCAGGCCCCGCCCCTGCTGGAGCATACCGCTTCTGTGATCGGGGCGCACTTCGGAAACCGGGGAGGCGCCGGAGATTCCGGGGGGCACCTCGCCCACGTCTTTGTCCAGATCCTGGAGGGCGAAAAGCGCGATATCAGCGCCCTGGACCTGACCAACCAGTGGCGCAGGCGCGTGGGCGAGATCGCGGATGCCGAATCCCTGGTCTATAAAAGCGAGATCCACAGCGCAGGCAACCCGGTGGAGGTGCACCTGTCCCTGGATGACCATGAACGCCTTGAGCAAGCGGTAAAGGATTTAAAGGACGAACTGGAGGCATTTTCCGGGGTGTTTGACATCACCGACAGTTTTCTGCCCGGAAAGACAGAGATGCAGTTGTCCTTAAAGCCCGAGGCCGCCAGCCTGGGCCTGAAATTAAACGACCTGGCCCGCCAGGTCAGGCATGCCTTTTACGGGGCAGAGGCCCTTCGATTTCAGCGGGATAAAAACGAGGTCAAGGTCCTGGTGCGTTATCCGGAAGAAGAACGGCGCTCCCTTGGAAATATTTATAACATGCGGATCCGCACCCCTGACGGCCATGAAGTGCCGTTTTCAAGAGTCGCAGAAGTCCATATGGCCCGCGGATATGCCAGCATCGAGCGCGCCCAGCGAAAGCGGGTCATCAAGGTGATGGCCGATGTCAACGAAGACATCACCAATGCCAATGAGGTTCGGCAGTACCTGGTCAATGAATACCTGCCGGGCCTGCAGAACCGTTATCAGGGGCTTCGTTACACAATCGAGGGCGAGGGCCAGGAGCAAAAGGAGGTGCTCGGTGACGTGCAGCGCGGATTTATTGTCGTGCTGTTCTGCATATACGCCCTGCTGGCCGTGCCGTTTCGTTCCTATTCTCAGCCGTTTGTGGTGATGTTTGCCATCCCGTTCGGCATGGTGGGCGCGGTGCTCGGACACATGGCCATGGGATATAACATCAGCATGATGAGCCTGCTGGGCATGGTGGGACTGGCAGGCGTGGTGGTCAATGATTCCCTGATTCTTGTCCACCGGGTCAATGAACTGCACCGGGCACAAGGCTACAGCATCCGGGATTCCGTAATCGAGGGAGGCAAACTGCGCTTTCGGGCCGTAATTCTTACCTCCCTGACCACATTTGGCGGACTGACGCCCATGATGCTCGAGCAGAGCCTACAGGCCCGTTTTTTAATTCCCATGGCCATCAGCCTGGGATTCGGCGTGCTTTTTGCCACCCTGGTGACCCTCCTGCTGGTGCCCTGCGGCTACCTGATCCTCGATGACATCCACCGGGCCGGACAGTGGTTTACGCAAAAGATGCGAAAGCCTGCCCGCGCAGTCGATGGTTGATGTCGAGCTTTTCCAGTGACATCCGGATGGCGTCTTTTGCCGGCGGGTCTTGCCTGAGTTCGGCTTCGAACCAGGCAGTGACCGATTCGGCCTGTTCCAGGCCGCAGACCGGAACGATGGCCGCGATGATCCGTTCGTGAATAATAGGGTGGATGGAATTCAACGCAGGCGCATGGTTTACGTACCAATCCCACATATGGCCGGTAGCCGCCGGGTTGCGCGCCAACTGGGCAATTGGAATGAACTTGTTGCGATCCGGCACCTTTTCCATGATATAGGAAAGTGCCTGTTGAATCAGCCCGGGATCTGAAAAGCATCCCAGGGCCCGCAGGCAGTTGATGCGGTCCTGCTCGGATTCGGCCGATTCCATCCGATCGACAAGCCACGAAAAGGTTTTTTCATCCCCGGTATGCGCCCCGACCTGCATGACGCCCCGCAGGATATCCGGATTGATTTTCCGGCCGCCCTGAAGCTGTTCAAACCGGGCCTGCGCGGCTTCCACGGTGCCGGTGATGTTGTGCAGTGCTGCCTGCCAGAACAGCAGGTTTCTGAGCTTGGATTTCCCGTGCGGTTCTTCTGCTTCCGGCGCGTGTCCCACGCGGTTGAGCGCGGCTGTCAGGTGCAGGGCGGCTGCGGCAGAGACGGTTTTTCTGGCGCCGCCCTCGGTGATGAGCATCAGATCGTGCAGATGGGCCATTTTCCCGGAGACGGGCAGCGAAGCGGCCTCGGTTTCAAAATACGACAGAAAGTCCAGGTACGCGGTCAGCGGGATTCGGCTGGAGACGGCCAGTGCAAACAGGTCGTTTTCCAGCCCCCACCGGTCGATTTCCGGCAGGATCGCGTCAGCAGCCATTTCGCCGAGTCGCTCCAGGTTTTTGGGATCCTGGTACCATACCCGGTAAAAGCCGGTATGCATGGCGTTGATCTTATAGGCCCGCACATCGGGGTCGAGTTTGATCCCGGTTTCAGGGTTTTCAAAGATAAAGTTTTCTTCCCGGCATGCCCCGTTTTCATCATAGAAGCGCATGCTCACGGGTATGGGCCAGGTCTGGTCATACGGGGCCGATACCGGCAGGTAGGTAAATCGCTGCTGGGTAAGTACAATTTCCTGTCCCCGGCGTTCGGCGCAGACCAGGGGATGGCCGGGCTGGGTGATCCAGCCCTTCATGATGTGCCGGACCGGCAGTCCGGATTCCGACTCCATGCTGTCCCAGAGGTCCGTGCTTCCGGCGCACCCGTAGGCATGGGCGGAAAGAAAATGCTGAAGCGCGCCCTGGAATTGCTCTTGCCCCACGTATCCTTCAATCTGTCTGAGGATGCTTCCGCCCTTGCTGTATATGATGGGCGCGGTGGCGCTGTTGATCACCACGTGGCTGCCCCCTGGAATTTCAATGGAAGTGGTTTCGCTCAGGCCGTCGCGGGCAATGGCCGGGGCGGTCTGGGATTCCAGGAATTCGTCCCAGACCTGCCAGTCCGGGTGATAGGCATCCACCACCCGGTAGGCGAAATAAGTGGCAAAGCTTTCGTTGAGCCACAGGAATTTCCAGTCCTCGGGCGTGACCAGGTTGCCGAACCACTGGTGGACGATTTCGTGGGCAATGACTTCGCAGATGCGTTCCTCTCCGTCCACCGCGGTATGCTGCGGGTCATAGAGCAGCAGGTTTTCCCGGAAGGTGATGGCACCCCAGTTTTCCATGGCGCCGAAGGCAAAGTCCGGCACCGCGATCAGGTCCAGCTTGGGCAGGGGGTAAGGGATTTGGTAATAGGTTTCGCAGTAATTGAGCGCCTTTCTGGCAAAAGCCAGCCCGTATTGAACGGCCGATTCCATCCCCGGAAGTATGGCTGCCCGTACGCGCCGGTCAAGCTCGTCTGTGATGCGGCAAAAGAGGCCCACGCCGAAAAACAGCAGGTAAGTGGACATCACGGGTGTTTTTTCAAAAACCACCTGCTTTTTCCCGCCGTTTTCATGCGTTTCAGAGGCAATCGGCATATTGCCCACAGCAGCCATGTCCCGGTCAATTACAAGGCAAATGTCAAAGCGGGCCTTGAAACGCGGATGATCCATGCAGGGAAATGCCCTTCTGGCGTCGCTTTCCTGAAACTGGGTAACGGCGATGATCTCGGTTTGTTCTCCGCGCCGGTAGGCACTGCGGTAAAACCCGGCCATCTGCTGATTGATCCGCCCGTAATAATTGATCCGGATCTCGATGGGGCCTTCGAGTGGCGCGGGCAGGTCCATTTCAAGGGTCTCTTTTTCCGGGTCCACGGCAAACCGGCAGGGAATCCATTTTTCAGCCATCCGGCATTCGCACTGCCGGATGGCCAGGTCCAGGCTGTTTAACCGGATTCCGGAGACCGGTTGGCCGGCTTGGAAGACTGCGTAAAGATTTCCGGCAAAGTCCAGGCGTGCGATGTCCGGAGAGATTGTCACCTGGTAATATTGTGCCTGCACGGCATTTTCCGATTGCGGCATGGCGGGCTCCTTTTATGTTGAAATGGCAGTGTATCAGGTCCAATAGATCCGGCCGGGATTTTAAACCAGCGGAAATGAGACATTTATCAGACCGCGCATGCATTGCGCAAGGCGGATTTGTTTTCGCGATCGCTGTCGTGTCTGGAATCGGTTTTTTTCCTTCGATTCCGATTCCGATCCCGATTTCGATAACAAAGGGTTTTACTGCCGGGCCGGCACAGGACATGATGGATTTATGTTTGCAAATGGTTCGCAATGGGATAATAATAAAATATATCAATTTTTTGTGCCATGGACCCGAAAGAGGAGGCAGAAATGGCAGAATCCAGTAAAGTTAAAAGGGAGCTGACGGTATCGTTTCTTGCCTCGGAGTTGATTGATGCCGTGTTAAACCTGTCCCCGGAGCATCAGCGGGAGCTGCTGGCCGAGTTAAGGGCCAGAAAGGGTGTTGCCCGGCGCAAATATTCCAGGCGACCCTACCGTCACGAAGTCCAGTTTTCCGTAGACGGAAAACTTTTCACCGGCTTTATCAAGAATGTAAGCGACGGAGGGGCTTTTGTGGAAACCATGCGCTCGGACCTGGGACGGCTTGACCGGGGCCGGCAGGTAACCATGTCCTTTGAGCATCCGGTCAACCAGAA